>MGVM01000040.1:16154-19476 GCA_001800495.1 Elusimicrobia bacterium RIFOXYB2_FULL_48_7 | reverse complement strand
ATTATTTTCCACGCTGCGATTGAAAACCCTGGCAAGGCGCTGGCGTTTTTTATCCAGCTTTCAATAACGCGCGGCAAAGACGGCGAACCGATCGCCCCCAGCTTGTGGAGCGAGAACTATTTCAGTCTGATGCCCGGCGAGACGAAGGAAGTCAAAGTAGTAATTGAAAAGGAATTAACCGGCAAATCCGCCCCGCACCTGAAAGTTGAGGGGTGGAATATAGAACCGGTATTTATAAAAGCAGTGTAGTTGCCGATTTATCGGCGAATTACGGGGACACAATACTTAACTCGGAGCAGGAGTTAAGTATTGTGTCCCCGGAATAAAACAAAGGAGAATCAGATGACAGAAAAATGCATCAACATCAACCTGGATGATAATTGGGTAATGGAAGGGCTGGATTTTACGCAGGGGCAGGTGCGCAAAGCGTATGAGCCGGATTACAAACCGAAAGACCCCGTTAAGGCGAAAGTCCCGGGCATCGCGCAGTGCGCTTTGCTGGAAGCTGGAAAGATAGACGATCCTATTTATGAAATGAACAATGAAAAAATCCTCTGGGTTGAAGACAAGGAATGGTGGTTCTTCAAGGATTTTACAGTCCCGGAGAATATAGAAGGAAATAATTACCAGCTGGTTTTTGAAGGCATCACTTACCGCGCCAATGTGTGGCTGGACGGTATCGCCATAGGCCACCAGGAAGGAATGTTCCTGCGCACTTATTATGATATTACCCGCTTCGTGAAGCCCGGATCTAAACACCGACTGACCCTGAGAATACGCACGCTTGAAAATTCTTCAATGGACCGCCCGGGCGGCGAAGTCAGAAGGACCATGGTCAGCTCGCAGGGTGTTGTGGCGCCGTTCAGTTATTTTTGGAACTGGTCGCCCCACCTGGTCCCCGTGGGAATCTGGAAATCCGTATGGCTCAAAATAACCGGCGGCGTGTTCCTGGACAATCCGTTTGTCCGCGCCAAAATCAATTGGGACGGTGACACAGCCGCCTGCGCCGAAATCACAACTTCCGTTGAAATGAACTCCCACTTTACCGGCGAGCAGCAGGTAACGCTGAAAGGAAAGATCTCCGGTGTGGATTTCAACTGCCCTGAATTGACCTTCAGCAAACAAGTCACACTTTCCCCCGGCGCGCAGGAAATCCCCGGTGTTACGGTTACGCTTGAAACCCCAAAACTCTGGTGGCCCAACGGGCTTGGAGAGCACCCGCTTTACAGAATGGACATATGGGTTGAAGATGCAAACGGAAACCTGCTTGATAAAATTGACACAGAGTTTGGCGTTCGCGAAATTGAAATGCTGCACAATACCGACGACATCTGGGTGCAGAAAGTGCACGGCCAGACGCACCGGCTCTTTTCCATAGTCGGGAATCCCCACCCCTGGACCTTCTGCGTGAATAAAAAGAAAGTTTTTGTCAGGGGAACAAACTGGCTGCCCGTGGACAACCTGTTCAGGTTTACCGAAGACCGCTACAGGGCGGTTCTGGACAAAGTGGAAGACGCCAACCTCAACATGATGAGGATCTGGGGCGGCGGAGTCCAGGAAACCGAGCTGTTCTATAGGATGTGCGACAGGCGCGGCATCATGACCTGGGCGGAAACGTGGTTCTGCTGCGGCAGTTACCCTGTAATGCCCCACGACCTTTTCATAAAATGCGCGATAAACCAGATCAAGTGCCAGCGTAACCACCCGAGCATGGTAATGTGGAGCGGCGGCAATGAATTCAACCCGGACGAACCGGAAAACAAGGAGCTTGTGGATAAAATACAGAAAGCGCATGAGGAAAACGACCCCACCCGGCCTTTCCACCGCGGCTCTCCTTATAAAGGGGACAGGCACGGCGGCCTGCTGATGCTTCCTACAAGGACTTCCAACAAATATAACGGCGACATACTTGTCGGGCACGCGCGCCTGGTGCTTTTCAGGAGCGAAGTAGCGGTAACCAGAAGCATACCGGAACTCGAAAGCGTTAAAAAGTTCATCGGCAAAAAAAATATCTGGCCCATAAACAAGAAAGTCTGGGAATACCACCACGCCTGCGTGCTGGAACAGGAACGCGACGCCAAGGAGTACGGCGGGACGGCTGACCTGGAACACTGGATGATGTCGGGCCAGCTTGTGCACGGACAGAACCACAGGCACAACCTGGAATTCTGCCGCCAGTACAAATACTGGTCTTCCGGCTGTATGCAGTGGCAGATAAACGGCAGCTGGCCGTCTTTCCACAGGGAAATTATTGACTGGTACGGGCTTCCAAAACCGGCGTTTTACGCCTACAAGAGAGCCGCGCAGGATTACCTCGTGGTAGCCGACATGGACAAATATGTTTTTGATGCCAATGAGATGTTCAGCGTGGAAGTGCACGGCGTCAGCGACAAGCAGTATGATTCCGGCGAATGCACGGTTAAAGCCGTGATATATGACAACCAGATGAAGAAAATGAAAGAGCAGGAAACAAAGATCCACCTGATAACCGACGCCTCGGTAAAAGCTTTCACGTTCCAATGGAAAGTCCCGGCTGATTACCTGGAAAAAGTTTTCTTCCTTGCCCTGGAAATGCGCAAAGGCGGCGAAGTGATCGCCACCAACCTTTACTGGGTGGGCACCTCCGCTTACTCAAGGCCGGATAAAACAATGAATATTGACGGCGACGGCTGGAAAGTGCAGGTATCAAAAAAGAAGGATGAAGCGAAATGGAAAGACTGCTTCCTGCCTTCTTACTGGGCCAAGCCCAAGAAGAGCCCCGAAGATAAAGAAACAGTATTTTACACAAAAGATTTCACCATCCCGAAAAACTGGGCGCCTGCGGCGACCGAACTTGAATTTTTCTGCCAGGGGCTTGAAGGCAACGACGAAGTCTTCTTCAACGGCAAGCGCATAGGCAAAACCGAAGAAGAAATGACCATCCTCATCAGGCCGGATGACCTTATCTACACCAAGAATGAAAGCGACAAAAAAAGCAAGGTAATGGTGGCGGAGAACGTAATTAAAAAAGGCAACAGGCAGAACATCCGCGTATGTTCAGACCCGTTTACAACGCCAAACCTGATTAAACGGTTCTACAAAATCCCCATGAAATCAGTTAAATGGGGAGACAAAAACAATATTGAGATTCGCCTTACAGGGAAGTTCGCATCCGGTATTTCCGAACAGATTTTCATAAGGCAGGCCTCTACCCCGAAACAACAGAAAGCCGTAATTGACTACAATAACAAGGGCGGCTACCTGGCTGACATGAGAAATTTGAAAATAACCGGGCTGGACACTCTCGTTAAGTTCCCAGGCGCAAAACCGAAAATTGAACTGG
>MGVM01000040.1:15716-16101 GCA_001800495.1 Elusimicrobia bacterium RIFOXYB2_FULL_48_7 | reverse complement strand
ATAGCGTTCTTCACCGGCATGAAACTTGCCGGCCTTGACGGCGAGGCGAGCGTATTCTTCAGTGACAATTATTTTTCAGTCCTCCCGGATGGTGAAAAGCAGGTGAAAATAAGGATAGCCAACGACAAGGCTGCGGTTTTTGCAGGGGCCAGGCGCGGGCAGAAAATCAAAGCGTGCCTTGAGCTTGCCGGCTGGAATATAAAGAAGAAAAAGATCACGGAAGACTTTTATATTATTTTAAAAAAATAATCGTCTATGAATAAGCTGGTAATCCTAATCGTGGTGCCATCAATCTGTTGTATTACGCTTTCAGATACTTGTTCTGCCAGTAACACCGGAGCAAGTTTCCTCAGGATTGATGTAGGCGCCCGGCCAGTTGGGATGG
>MGVM01000040.1:0-15708 GCA_001800495.1 Elusimicrobia bacterium RIFOXYB2_FULL_48_7 | reverse complement strand
CCTGGCGGCCTTGCAAATGTTAAGGAACATGGGCTGTCAGCCATGTATAGCAAATGGGTTGCTGATTTAAACTTTAACTCTGTCAGCTATGCCTTCCCCTTAACTTGCAAAAACCAGCATACTCCCGCTACCATAGCAGTCGGAATAGTGTCATTGTTTCAGGGGGATCTGGAAGGGCGTGATAGTAACAGGCAGGTTACAGGTACCTTTGGAGCAAGCGACATTACTGTTACGGTTGGTTATGGCAGAAAGGTAGATATAGACGATTGCAGTTTCAATATCGGGTTCAATACAAAACTGATTCATCAAAAAATAGAATCAGAATCAGCTGCCGGGATTGCTTTTGATGTAGGCCTCCAGACGCGTTTATTCACGCCCAGATTATTAACCGGTATTTCACTTCAAAGTCTTGGCCAGGAGATGAAATTCGTAAACACACGGTATAATCTGCCCTCAAATGCGAATCTTGGGTTTGGATATGCATTCGGTTCCACGACAGTTTCCGTTGATTTCAAAAGGCGATTATATGAGGGTGATAATACGGTTTGTTTTGGCGCTGAGTTCTCGCCAATAAAAGTCCTGTCTTTGAGATTCGGATATCAAAATCCATCCTTTAACAAAAATCTACAAACAGACAACCCCATAGGATTCACCATGGGAATCGGATTAAATATCTTGAATGCAACCCTCAATTGCGCCTTTGTGCCGTATGGGGCATTGGGGGATACTCAAAGGATAGATATAAGCATAAAATATTAAAAAAGGTAGCACAAAATACCACTAAATAGAGAAAGCTGAAATATGAACAAAATAGTATTTTTTTTGATTGCAGCAATCCTAATCCTGTCGGGGAGTTTGAGGGCGGATGAAGGGAATAAAGGAAAGATTGCGGTAGGGTTTATTTATCCGGGAATATCAGCTAAATATTATTTTACTGATAAATTTGGATTGGAGCTGCATAACGGACTTGGGAATAATGTGTTTTTGATGGGTGCGAGAGGGCTATATAATTTCAAGCAAATTGACAAAATAACATTTTATGCAGGGCTGGAGGGGGACTACATAACATTCAACAGGAAATACATTCAGCAAGGATTGGGCCAAACCATCAAAGCAGTAAATTCAAACGTCAGGAATAAGCCCCTGGCGTTTTGTGTTAATATGGGGCAGTAAACGAAGAAGAATGTATCCTTGAATATAAAAATCAAGTTCCTTAATTATAGGAGATAATGATATGGTAAAAAAGGGTGTTAGACTTGAAAATATTGTTTTTATGATTTTTACTATTTTCTTATTTGTCCATACTACTTATGCAAAACCTTACGTTGATTTAAAGCTGGGACTTTTTAGATATCAAGAAGCAGAAACAGGCATAGATTCAGAAGGTATTCCAGAAGTGTCATTTGGTGTTGGATATTATGATCCAGAAGAAAGTGGGGCTTTATTTGGCATGGAATTAGATCAATATACGCTGGCTGATTCTAATAAATATTCTATAGAAAGATATGAAACAAATAAAATAACTGAAGTTTGTTTAAATATGGGGGGGCAATGGATAAAGAATGGTCATTATTCAAGAATTATTTGCGGAGCCGCTTTTTTTCTAGGGGAATATACTTCTAGTAGGCTAATATATACCAGGGGGATATCGTCTAAATTTAGTAGTAGTTCTCCTTATACATTAGATGTGGGGATTCAAAAAGATCCGGGATATCGTATTTTTTTACGTTTAGGTATTACAATATTATAAATAGCATTGGGAGACTAATATGAAAATTATAATTATGTTAATTTGTTTGTGTATAACACTATTACACAATACATCCTTAGCCAAAGAATTAACAATAGAAGAAATATTTTTGAAAGTAAAAAGTAATAATAATCTTTTGGAAGATTTAAAAGGAAGGGTGAGTAAAGATTATTTAATGAATAAGAATATTTTAAATCAAGTGATAGAATTGTTTTACAAAAAACCCAATATGTTAAAAATGGTAACAAAACAAAAACCAAGCACAATCATGGCTATTGATGGAGAATATTTATATATTAAAAATGAATCTTATGATAAGGTAGACAAACAAAGGGTTAAAATAAGTGAAGATAATTTGCTATTTAAATTTAATTATTATTTATCTTGGGAAACTATAGAAAACAAGTTTATTTGTAATAGTGCAAGAATAACAGAAAAAAATGGTACGATCTATAAAATCGTCAAAAAAGCGGAAAAAGAGAGTCAAAGTGAAGAGATTTGGATAGATTACATAAAAGGAGTTATAACAAAATATAGTATTTATAATAATAATATAAAAATATTGTTAGAAGTAAAGAAAATAAGCAAAGTAAATAATATATACCTACCTACGACAATACAATATGAAATCGCAATACCAGAAAAAATAATTACACTTCTTAATTGGCATAACTTGGAAATAAATAAGAGACTGTTAGATGAAGAATTCAAAATAAGGTAAGGATTCAAATAATGAGTGGTAGTATTTATATAACATGTTAGGGGGTAAGAGATGAAAATAAAATATTATATTATTATATTTATTATGGCATTCTTGTGTTATAAGCCAGAAACATATGCAGATACCCCAAAGGATCCTTATTATAGTATAAATTCTAATAATCAAGGATTAGAGCAATGGAATTTGAACGTTATAAATATGCCACAAGCATGGGATATTGAAACAGGTAATGCTAATATAAATGTAGCCGTAATAGATTGGCAATCATTTGACAGAAAACACGAAGACTTAAAGGACGTATTTATTACAGGATATCATGTGGCTACTGGTGAAACAGGAATGACTGCAGCTGATTATAAAAACGTCAATGTTTATGGTGAAACGGCTGTTTCGTTACAAGTAGGACTAAATAGAGTGGCATATTATTTATCTATGACAGGTCATCAATCTGAAGCGCTAAATATATTAATTACTGCTAATACATTAGGATTCCTTGCTGATTTAGTTATAGACTACAAACAAATATTTAAAAACGAATCAGTGCTACCAGAAATGGATTATGCATACCACGGAACATGCACGGCCGGAATTATAGGTGCAAAACGGAATAATAAAGACAGTAATGGTAACTACGTAGGTATTGCTGGAATAGCAGGTGGTGACGAGAATAATCAGGGAGTGAAAATTATGCCTGTTCAGTTATTCCCTAATACGATAAATCTTGGTTTAGATATGTTTACTCAATACTATGTTTTGACTAGTCCAGCTTTAGCAAAAGGAATTATTTGGGCAGCAGACAATGGAGCAGATGTAATAAATATGAGTATTGGCGGTTTGGAGGGGGCTAATGGATTGTTCCCAAGACAGGTAACGGAATTGTTTTTTGGGTACAAAGGTATAAATATGTTTCCGGGCAACCCAACCGTTAAGGATGCAATAGAATATGCGTATAAGAAAGGATGTGTATTGGTTGCCTCTGCTGGAAATGGTAGCATGAAAGGCACAATAGATTTAACTATCCCATCCCCTCCATGGAATATTCATGAGTCTTATGATGTTCGTGGTCCGGTTATTTATCCAGCATGTGACCCACATGTTATTGCTGTTGGGGCAACTAATGAACAAGATAAACTTGATTCTCAAAGCTCTTATGGACCTGAAGTTGCTGTCGTTGCACCAGGTACACCAATTTTAACAACAGATGTGATGGGCTTACAGTCAGGAGATAATAGAGAAAAACACAATTTAGGAGATACTGCTGGAAATTACAATAAAGCATTTGGACTCACTTCGGCCGCTGCTCCCCATATAGCTGGTGTTGCAGCATTAATACGCTCTATAATTCCCAAGGCTCACCCGGAAATAGTTAGATACATAATAAAAGCTTCAGCTGATAAGAATTTAGGCGAGACATACGATCCAGGTAAACACGGCGCTGGTAGATTAAATGCATACAAAGCTCTCAAGTTAGCAAAAAGCTATGAGTGGACATGTTTTGAGAAAGACGTATCATTTAATTATGATTCCTCAATATGGATAGGCAACAATGAAAAATGGTTCACAACAACCTTTACTAATCCAGACCCTGCGTATACACCCGTTAGTTGGACTTCATATGAAACAGAAAAAGGTTCACTTATATTAGATAGGTCGGAAAGTTTAGTCGGAAACACTTTGAATATTAGCGCATATCTAGGGTCATATTATTTTAAACAAACTGACACAACTCTTTACGTAAATACACCGGGCAGATATCGTAGAAAATTTTACATAATATGTAGCAAACCAAAAAGATCCGTTGTTGGTAGTATAAACTACGCTAATTTTCATGTAGGAGATGTAATCAAAATTACCCCGGCTGCGTATCCTGGTAATCCAGGCCCCCACACATTAAGATTTGGAACAGAATTTGGTGATACCGTATATTGGGATGGTCAATTCCTTGATCTTGGTAGTTACCCATTAAATGATTTTAGTTTCTCTGTATATCGCAATATAAACGGTGATGGAATTCTCAGCGAGGATGAGAAAATATATACTGGTACCAGTAAACTATACTCAGATTATGTAAAAGCCGAAATACCAGACTTTTATTATGATCAAACAGAGAATAAGTTTGTAGTTAATGCATCCGATAGACAAGATGAAGGTAGTTTCTGTACTGGGTTGCGTTATTCTATCACAGCTTCAAACTTATGGACAGGAGAAACAACGGTTATTTCACCTTGGGGTTTTAAAACAGGAGGCATTAAGAAATATAACAAGCCAGCTTTCGCAATAGGTGTTTATAATATTACAATAATTGCTGAAGATATTGCGTGTAATGGGCAAGTAACCAGAACAATACAGCTTGATATGTCAAATTTAGATGCCATTTCACCCACAGTGCCCGCTCTAACTATTCCTGCAGATGATTCTATCGTTAACAACCCCAAGCCTTCGTTTACCTGGGGAAGCGCTAACGATACCGGTGGTACAGGCGTAGCAACTTATGACTTAGAAATCTCAAATGACAACACATTTACCGAAAAAGTAAACGCGATAGTGACGGGATTTTCAGATTGGGACACCACTGACGCAAAATGGCACCCAGGAACAGATGTGGCTGATTTTTCAGCAGGATTTTCTGCAGAAAATGATGAATTATATCTTACTCCTGCGCAATCGGGTGGCAGCGGGATGGAAAATAATAGATATAAAAGTTTTTTGTATTACCCAGAAGCACCAAAGGATGTGGTAATCACTTCAAAAGTAACCATGAGGACAATCGGAGACAATCAGTGGAGCTTAACAGGTATCTTTGCACATGGGGTTGGGAAAGATGATTTCCACAAATGGGGGCTTGGGTTCAGATTTTTGAAAGAAAGCAATAAATATAAGTTAACTTTATTTGAAGAAGGCCTGGATGACTGGATAAGAGACCAGAAAGAATTTTATGTTGAGCAAGACCAAGCATATTGGTTAAAAATGAAAGTTGTAGGCAACCAGGTTTGGGGCAAAGCATGGAAAGCAGATGGTATAGAAAAAGAACCAGTTTGGATGTTAAAGGGAAACTTCACCCAAAACATTAATGATAATGCTATAGGTGTGTTCACTCATAATTATGTAGCAAGTTTTAACGACATCAAAGTTGAACCCGTGAATCTGTTGTTTAACTGTGACTTTACATCAATTAATGATACTTCAAAATGGACTTCTGCTGATATAAGCAAGGGTTGGTATTGGGGATCTGATGGAGCGGGCGGCGGCATTTATTACGTAAATGACGATAAGGGTGTACCACAATATTCTTCTACAGGAGATAAAAGCTGGGGAGATTATAGTGCAAGTGTAAGGATACAGCCCAGAATGGTAGACAAATGGTGTTCTGCTTTGCGTGTAAGGATTCAAGATCCAAATAATTCAATATCAATCAATTCAACAAACGATGGAATAAGATTGTACAAAACCGTGAATGGCATAGATTATGATTATACCTTTATACCAAAAACTATTCATCAAAATGAATGGCATACGCTACGTGTTGATTGTATAAAGGATAAGGTATTGTTCTATTATAACAACGAATTTCTTTATGTCGGCAATTCTCCTTGGCAAACAGGATATATTGCTCTTGCAACCTGGCCTAGAAGCCCAATACAAATGTTCTTTGATGACGTCAAAGTCGAGAAACTCAACTCAAGCACCGAATACATTCCTTCAACAAACCTTAGTGACGGGACTTATTACTGGCACGTACGCGCTGTAGATTATGCCGGCAACTTGAGCCCCTGGTCAGGATACAGGACTCTTACCATTAACACTCAACCGCCTTCAGCAGCCCCAACTCTCTCAAAACCGCTATATGACCAAGTATGTACAGAACTGCCTGACTTAGAATGGAACACAGTATCAGGGGCAAGCAAATATCAAGTGGATGTATCCGATATAGCAAGGTTAGAATCATTCTATTCAGAAACGTTAAATGATAATTTTAACGACGGGAGATACGACGATGTCTGGAGTAAACCCGGCGTTACCCCGGCTTCACCAGCAACATGGGAAGCAGCCGATGGCGAACTTTCGCTAACAAAATTAGGTACAACTGATGGCAATTCTTCAGGGATGAGGTACCTAAATTACGTATATCATGACAGCTATCTGCAGCAGGACGTTATAATGACCGCAAAGGTTACCGTAAATGGGTTCACCCAAAACCACACACCGTGGAGTTGTTCCGGCATTTTTGCCCGTGGTACCGGTACCGACTACAAAAAATGGGCTTTGTGTTTCAGGGGTAATGATACCCTTGCCCTTCTTGATGAATGGGGCCCTGATGAAAATGATTGGAAAGCCACAACCCCCTTTGATGTAGAAGTAGGCGTGCCTTATTACTTTAAATTAAAAGTAACAGGTAATGATGCATGGGGTAAGGTTTGGAAAGTCGGTGACTCAGAACCTGCTGATTGGCTAATTTATGGGTCCTTTCCAAGTGGGGATGATGTTCTCAACAAAGCTGTAGGGTTTTTCAGCCACGATGACAGGGTAAGTTTTGACGATGTCAGAGTACTTGATGGTATTAGTCCCGAACCGATGATTTCAGAAATAGTGACTGATACCCAATATACCATGCCAGCAAAACCAGATGACAGATACTTTTGGCGTGTTCGCGCTATTGACAGCGCAGGCAACCCCGGCCCATGGACTCAAGAAAGTATATTTGATTTATCCATTCACCCCCCAGAATACAAAGCACTCTCAGCTGGGCCAAATGAGTACATAACAGATGAAACACCGACCATAGATGCATCCGCACAATCAAATATAGCGGGATTGAATACCTCTTCCGGCAGGTATGATTACACAACCGATTCAGGTGAAACGTGGACATCTGTTTTGGGTGACGATTTCAATGGCGATGTTGCAACAAAATACTGGAACTTTGTAACGGTTGGTGTTAACTGTGAATATTCAATAAACTCAGGAAAGCTTACACTGATTGGCGGTGGAAAACTTTGGGCCTCGGATGATAACTATACAGCAATATCAACACAATCCTACGGAAATAATATTGAAGCTGTTGCTAAAGTTGTCAATATGGACACTTCTGATAGTTACAACAAAGCCGGCATAATGATAAGGAACGAATCTTCATTGCATTCAGCCGGTTATTGTTATATTGGCGTATCCCCGGCATACGGGTGGACATTCCAGTATGATCTGGACAATAATGGAACACTTGACCATAAAGAACCATCCGGAGGCACATCTACATTCCCTTGTTACGTGAAACTAATAAAGGAAGGCACAAAATTCGGGGGATATTATTCAATTGACGGTTCGAGTTGGACACAAATAGGTTCAACAATAACCCTTACCAGCGCGCAATCATCACAAGTTTTGGGCATGGCTATTGGCAACGAGAACTCAAACACAGAATTTGGTGCCACGTTTGATTATTTTACAGTGAACACAGATCTTGGCCACATTCCAACATGTACCGGAGCAAACGGTACACAGAATGTTGAAACAATAACTGCCCACGACGTGCCATTCAACAACATCTCCAGTCCTCCCTATGACCAAAACCGTATCAGGTTCTATGTAACAGATATGTATGGAAGAACCGCTATCAGTCCAGACACCGTGGTCAAGATTACTTCCTCGGATTCTACTCCTCCCGAAGCAATAGACGATCTAAGGGTCTATAATAACACTGACGGACTCGGTTCTGTAAATTTATCCTGGAGCGCTCCCGGCGACGACGGCAATACTGGGGTTTTAACCGGCAAATACAAAATCCAATATTCCACTTATTCCGCGAACATGCCCTGGTCTCCAGCGACTGCAAATCTTGTAATTCCCATTTCGAATGTTGCGCCCGGCTCAAAACAGCAGGCAGTGATCACAGGATTAAATCAACTCGGCAACTATTATTTCAAGGTTTGGTCATCAGACGAACTTAACAATCTTTCAGACGCGTCTAATTTAGCTGCAATTTACTTAAAACCCATAACAGAATTTGTCTGCACGATCAAAGAAACCGGAGGCGATTACAATAATTTATCTGCATGGAACGCCGCAAATAAATGCGATTTAGTGCATTCTACGGGTACCCGCGTTTTTGCGCACGGCGGGCTCACCGGAACGATCAATGATAACACAACAGTTACCGGCCAAACATCCAGCGCTACCGGTATAGCCACCCACGTAACGGCCACACAGGCCTTAATAAAAAACATTTCCGGAGTATTCCAGTCCGGTGAAACCGTCAGCTGCTCTGCGGGTAATTTTACCCTGTCAGACGACGGGTCAGGCGCAGCGGCAGTCGCTAAAATTGACGGCAACTGGGATGTAGCAGATACCACGGCCACCATTACCGGCTGGCAGACCTCTCCCGTAAACTATATCAAGATATATACAACACCTGCAGCCCGGCACCCCGGCAAATGGGACTTAACAAAATACAGGATTTCAGCAGAAAAAAATTACTCGACTGTTTTTGCTATTGCCGCGCCGCATGTGTACGTTGACGGCCTGCAGATAGAAAATACCGCTGGTAACCCATCAGCAAACCGTGAAATGTTCAGGGAATTCTATACCACTGCGCCAGCCAGCGGAGAATTTGAAGGGCAGACTTTTTACCGGGAAATCAGCAACAATTACATAAGGTATGCCGGTTCAACTACAGCAAACCGCGTAACAGGTATGGAATTTAATACCGGGCATGCCACGGGGACCTATATTGCCTGGAATAATATAATAGAGGGTTGCGGCACAGGTATCCAGGCGAGTTATGGCACTTCAGGCAGTACTTTCTGTATATACAACAACACAATAATCTTAAAAGAACAATGGTGTTACGGTGTGCATTTCCAGACTGCCTGGTCATATACACAGAAGTTCATGTTCTTGTACCTGCGGAACAACCTTATCCAGGGATCCACGAACTGTTACCATTTAGGCAGTGAAAACGGGCTGTTTAAACACACACAAAACAATATTTCAAGCGATAACACCACCCCGGATTACGATTTTATGAACAAAACCGTCAGTTTTGTCAACGCTGGCGCAAACGAGTATTTCTTAACAAATACTGATACTTTCGCGAAAGACGCAGGTGTTAGCCTCTTAAACGATGCATGGCGCGTATTTGATACAGACATTCAGGGTGAAACCCGGCCAGCAGGCGGCGGCTGGGACATCGGCGCAGATGAAATGACGGATTTTACTGCGCCGTCAGCTATTGCCAACTTAAACGTCGTTACGGGCGACAAAACAGGTGAAATTATTCTTAGCTGGTTTGCTCCCGGCGATGACGGGATGACAGGCAACCTTGATAACGGTCAGTTCAGAATAGAATATTCGACAAGCTCCCAAATCCAGTGGAATATGCAGTCAGCCCAGGTAACAATTTCAACAAATTGCGCCCCAGAAACATCTCAGACTTGCCGTATAACAGGCCTGCAGGACCAAACCACGTATTATTTCAGGGTCTGGTCAGCAGATGACGTAAAAAACTATTCAGAAGCATCCCCTGTTTCAAACTGGTGCTTGGGTCCCAGGGAATTTATATGCACTATTAAAGAAAATTCTGGTACTGGCGTGGACTATACGGGTTTAAACGCATGGAACGTCGCAAATAAATGCGATTTAGCGCATTCGACAGGCACCCGTGTATTTACTTTTAACAACCAAACAGGATTGATATCTGATGGCTCAACCGTTTGGGGCGCTGTTTCCGGTTCAACAGGCACTGCTGTTCATGTTACTTCCAGCCAAATACTGGTAAAAAACATCAAGGAAGGTCTTAATGGCGGGTTTATTTCCGGGGAACAGGTCTATAAAACCCAAAATTCAAGTTATGTTGTAATTTCTGACGGCGGTTCGCCGGCAATAGCCGTAGCAAAGATTGACGGTACATGGAACCAGGCAGAAGTTGTGATCGGTTATCCTTACAATCTCAATTTAACCGGGTGGGACACGTCCCCGTCAAACTATATAAGGATTTACACCACCGCCGCGGCGCGTCATTCCGGCAAGTGGGACATAACCAAATACCGGCTCGTAAATTCTTCGAACCAGTATAACGGGGCGATATATGTAGCCCAAAACCATGTCAGGATAGATGGGTTACAATTGGAAAATTCCATGTCTTCTACATGGAACGGTATAGGAATAAGGTTAGCCGGGAAAGCCTCTGATCCTACGCTTGCCGATATTGAACTGAGCAACAATTATGTCCGGTACACAGGTACAGACACACCGATTACGGTCAATTCAGACTGCGCTGTGTATCCGTTAACCACCTCAACAGGCACGGTGAAGATTTGGAACAACATCATGACTGGTTTTGGAAATGCGGTTAGCCAAGCATGGGCTGGCGTCGGACCAAATACATACATAATATACAATAACACGTTTATAAATTGCGACAGAGTACCAGACGGCGCCGCGGTGTTTTTCTCCGTGCAACAAGGCAATCCAACAAAACTATATTTAAAGAACAACCTGATTCAGGGGACAACGAAATGTTTCTATTCGTATTATCTTGACACAAACAATTTCTACCATTCAAACAACATAACAAACGACAACACATCCCCTGATTCCGGTTACCGCGATAAAACAGTCAATTTTGTTGATTCAGCAAACGGGGATTATCACCTTGCAACAGGGTATACGGTCGCAAAAGACACAGGCACTGACCTGTCAAACGACCCTGTTCTTGCGTTTTCAACTGACATTGATGGTGATGCCCGCACTTCCGGTTCTGCCTGGGACATTGGCGCAGATGAAATGGTAAACAATGTTGCCCCATCAGCCGTAGCTGACCTCTCAGCAAGTTCTGCCCTTGAATTAGCCGGCAAGGCGAATCTTTCCTGGACAACTTCCGGCGATGATAACAGTACCGGTGAAATCATTAATGGTAAATACAGGATATCCTACAGCACATACAGCGCCTACAATTTCCAAATTCAGAACTATAATTTGGAAATAACCACTACCGTTAATCCCGGCCTGAGCGTAAAATACGCTGTAACGGGTTTAACGCAGGAAACCACATATTATTTCCATCTATGGTCAGGTGACGGCGCGTTAAACTGGTCCGGCATATCCAACCAGACATCGTCTTATGCCCCGGATTTAACAGCCCCCGCAAACATCACAACTTTGCAGGCAGTTTCGTATTACGACAGCAACAAAATAACTCTTTCCTGGATATCTCCCGGCGATGATGCCTGGACAAACAACCTTACCGGCGGCACGTGGAGAATCGACTACAGCACATATAGCAGCTATACTTTTCAAACCCAAACCTATAAACATGAACAGGCTGTTGCTTGCGCGCCATTGTCGGAGATAAGTTATTCAATAACCGGGCTGGCTGGTGAAACAACATATTACTTCAAAATCTGGGCGCTCGATGAATCGAGCAACTACAGTGAGATGTCAAATCTCGCAACAACATATCTGCCGGCCGCAATTGCGCCGTCAGCTATAACAGACCTTCAAGCTACTTCCACCGGCCTTGAAAACGGCCAGGCATTACTTAGCTGGACAAGCTCCGGCAACGACGGTTTAACCGGTAATATCTCAACCGGTTCCTGGAGGGTAGACTACAGCACCTATAGCGAATACTCGTTCCAAGTCCAAACATTCAAATTAGACCTGCCAGCCAACTGCGCGCCTCTTACGCTTACCAGCCATTTACTTCAAGGGCTCAATTACGGCGTTACTTACTATTTCCGTATTTGGTCTTCTGATGATTACAGCAACTATAGCGGCATATCCAACAGCGCGACAGCCTGCCCGGAAACAGACACTACTGCTCCTGCACAGATAGCAGTTATATCTGCCCAAACAGACACACAAATAAGGTTAACCTGGACAACACCTGGCGATGACGGGACAATAGGAACAATCCAAAGCGGGACTTGGAATATAGAGTATTCCACGGCTGTTGATTTCAATACTTATGAAACAAAAACAATCCCTGCAAACGTTTACCCCGGCACAGAATACTCGTACATTTTAACCGGTTTGCCGTTGGGCGAAGTATATTATTTAAAGGTAAGAACAGCTGACGAAGCGCAAAACTGGTCAGGTTGGTCAGATACGGTTTCCGCCAGCGCAGGCAGTTTCTATTTAGCATGGCAGTCAAGCGAAACCTTGTCAACGCAATCCATCACATGGTGCGATTACGACAATGACGGATACCAAGACTTTGTAACCGGCAACTATCAAGAACCCATAAAAGTCTTCCGGAACAATCAAGACGGAACGTTCACAAATATCTGGAGTTCAAGCAGTACCGATAACACAACAAGCATAGTCTGGGGAGATTATAATAATGACGGCAAACCGGATATATTAGCAGGCAATTATGGCCAGCCGCTAAAAATCTATCGTAACAACGGTGACACTACATTTACATACGCGTGGGTTACGACAGAAAGCTGGAACACGCAAAGCGTGGCTTTCAGCGATTGCGATAATGACGGTAAAACCGACATAGTATCAGGCAACTACCAGCAGCCGGTTGTTCTTTACCGCAATAACGGAGATGGAACCTTTGGAATTGCCTGGCAGTCAGCAGAATCCGGCTACACTACAAGCATAGCTTTGGGCGATTACGATAACGACGGATACCTTGACCTTGTTGCAGGGAATTCATCAGAAAACAATAAAATCTATAAAAACAACAAAGACGGGTCTTTTTCAGATGAAAGTATAAGTATCCCTAACGCAGAATATACCACCTGCGTCTCGTGGTCAGATTATAATCACGACGGTAAATTGGATCTATTTGTCGGCAACTATTCCGGTCCAGACAAAATTTACCGCAACGACGGGAACGATGTCTTCACGGCTGTCTGGACTTCATCTGAAACAGCATACACAAACAACGTTTCTTGGGGCGATTATGACAACGACGGTGATTTGGATATACTTTTAAGCGACTATTCAAACCAAAACTATATCTACAAGAATAACAGCGACAGCACGTTTACCAAGATCCTTTCCGGGACTCAATCAACCAGCAGGGCAGCGATCTGGGGCGATTACGATAACGATGGGGATTTAGACCAGTTAATTGGCAATAGCTTCGGCCAGCCGGTACAAATAAATAAATCCATACAAGCAGAATATGGAAACCAGAACACAGCTCCGGTTGTATCGGGTTCAGGGTACAATTCTCAATACAATACTGAAACGGGTGTTCTAGAACTTACGTGCGCTAATGGTTCTGATACCCAAACCCCGCAAAACGGTTTAAATTACGAATTCCGCTGCGCGACTGAAACAATAACCGATAATCTTTCCAGTTGGATATTATCTCCATTAACAGGCAGTTCCATGCACGGGTTTATAAGTGCAAGCCAGCCAGGGCTTATTCTTGACCCGCCAATAGAAAACGCGACCTATTACTGGCAGGTAAGAGTGGTTGATTCCGGATTCAAGCGGTCTGACTGGTCTGGCACACAGTCAATTTTTGTTCCTGGTGTTGCCCCGTCGGAAACTGATCTGTCGGTGGTCAGCAGAAGTTCCAGCGCAATCTCGCTTGCCTGGGCAGCACCCGGGGACGACGGCCAGGCAGGGCTGTTGGGTGCGGGCAGTAAATTCGAAATAAATTATTCCTCATATGTTTCCATGGAACCGTACACGCAGATATTAATTTCAACTGTCAGCGTTCCCGGCACAATTAACGTTTATTCAATAAACAGTTTACCTCAGGGCGCAGAATGGTACCTGAAACTGCGTACAATTGATGATAAACAAACCCATTCGGACTGGTCAAGCGCGATTAGCACAAAAACGTATAATTGTGTCAGCCTGGCCAGCGGTATTGAAAGTGCTGTGGTGTTCTATGATACCTGCGAGCTAGAAGCCCAGACAACCGCGCCGTATTTGATAATTGAATCCACATATTCGACCCTGGGCGCAGTTGCCGTTTCTTCAGCGCAAGTGGATAACCTGGACATCATCAGTTCAATGTATAACGTGCTTCCGGCGGGCGCAGCGTTCAATTCCGTTTCTGAAATGACAGTTAAGTACGACCCCGCAAGGATCCCGTTCAATATCGATGAAAACAACATCGACATTTACAGATTTAACAGCGAATCCGGCTGGCAATCAATGGTTTCAAGCATAATCTCGAGAGACCCGGCAAACAACACGTTAAAGATCAGTGTCAATTCAGCTGGTTTATACGCAGTAATTTCTGCCAAAGATTTGACTGCCCCGTCAGCGGTTACCACATTGTCTGCTAGTATCGGCCTGAAAGAGGGGGAAATTAACCTTAGCTGGAGTTCGCCTGGCGATGACGGGCTTACCGGCCAAATAGTTGCCGGCAAATTCCGGGTAGATTACAGCACATACAGCGAATATTCTTTCCAGATCGATAACTATAAACTCGAACAAACAACATCTTGCGCGCCCTATAGCTCAAATACCCTTACAATTACCGGTTTATCGTATGCGACAACGCACTATTTCGCGGTATGGTCATACGACGAAGTAGGTAATGCAAGCGGTATTTCAAACATAGCAGAATCAGAATCGCAAATTGAAGACCTTATTGCCCCGGATGTTCCTTCCCTTTCAAGCCCGGCAGTCCACGTCTGTGTTTTCAATCAAACCCCGCAATTCAGCTGGCAGGCTGTCACGGATTTGTCAGTACCTGTACAATACGGTTTGCAAATATCCAGTTCAACTGATTTTACAACCCTTACGTTGTCAACAAGCGGTTTATTTACCGCCAATTTCATCCCCCCAGAGGATTTAGCTTCCGGGGTATACTACTGGCAGGTAAGGGCGAAAGATTCTAAAAACAATACAAGTGACTGGTCTTCCTATATGAACCTTGAAATCAGCACAAAAGGCATTGTTCTAGTGTATCCGGGCAACAATGACACCGTTAACAGCCAAATGCCTGAATTCAGGTGGGAAAACATCACCAGCTTCGATGGGGTGACCTACGTCATCCAAATCAACCCCGGTATTTGGCAGACCGGCCTTACAACTAACAGTTATAAACCTGCCCAGGTGCTTAATGGCGGTAGTTATGAGTGGCAGGTCTGGGCTAAAGACAGCATGGGCTATTACGCGCCATACAGCGGTTTTGCTACTGTTACCATAGACAGCATTGCCGTGAGTATCCCTATTAACTACGCATATGCAGAAAATCTTGATATATCGCCAAATAACGACGGTGTCCTTGATACATCAAGGATAAATGTTAATGTTGCCGGGA
>MGVM01000039.1:11940-14851 GCA_001800495.1 Elusimicrobia bacterium RIFOXYB2_FULL_48_7 | reverse complement strand
AAACTGCTGGGAATTTTACCGCAATGACGGCTGGGATTTCTTGAGGGCGCTTTATACAAATATTTCCAACGACCCAGAAATCGAGACCGTCACGGTTTCTGATTTCCTCAGGGACCACCCGTCACGGATAACCCTGAAACAATTGTTCCCCGGCTCCTGGATAAACGCGAATTTCGGCGTCTGGATAGGCCACTCCGAGGATAACCTTGCCTGGGAATTCCTGCTTAAAGCAAGGAATTTCCTGGACGATTACGTTAAAAAGCACCCGGAGAAAAAGGCTTCCCCGGAAGTCGTAAGCGCTTTTGAAGAAATGTATATAGCCGAGGGAAGCGACTGGAACTGGTGGTACGGCGACGACCACTCCTCCGGCCAGGATGAAATGTTCGACTTCCTTTTCCGCAATCACCTCATGAACGTTTACAAACTGCTTGGCGAACCCATCCCTGATGAACTCCACATAACCATCAAGGGTAAGTTCATAAAGAAAGAACACCTTTACGCGCCGAAAAACCTGATAAACCCCGTGATAGACGGCAGGGTTACCAATTACTTCGAATGGCTGCAGGGCGGGTATTACAACGTCGGGCATTCCGGCGGCACCATGCACCAGGTGGACTCCATAATATCAAGGTTTTACTACGGTTTCGACCTTAATAATTTCTTCCTGCGGATTGACCCTAGGATTAAAGATAAAGACACCATGCCTGACCTTGATGATATAGTGTTCCAGGTATTATTTCTCCAGCCAGCCAATAAATCACTGTCTATAAGGATAAACACAAAAGAGGGCGCCGTTTCATGTTCTCTTACGGATGAAAATGGAAGCCAAAAGCTGGATTCCGCGGCATTCAAGAAAATAATCGAGCTTTCAATGCCTTTTGACATACTTAAAGCGGATGGCAAAAATTCCATAGAATTCGTTGTTACCGCAAGCAAGGTCCTGCCAGGCGAACAAGCCAAGCTTTGCGAAGCCGAGCGCTGGCCGTACCAGGAAACAGCAAAATTCACCCTGCCCACAGAAGACATACTTCTTCATGAGTGGTCATAAAAATGGTTATGCTCGCAGGCATCATAACAAACTTCAGCCAGGCAAAACTCGCGAAGTCCCAGGGCGCGGATATACTTGAACTGCGACTGGACCTGGTTAAGAAGAACAATTTGGCCTATACCCCCCACCTGCTAAAAAAAATAAAAAAACAGCTTAAACTGCCTGTAATCCTTACGATCCGTAAAAAATCGGAAGGGGGGAATTACTCCGGCCCAGATTCCGGGCGTACTGAACTTTTTTTCAGGCTCCTGCCGCTTTCTGATTATATTGACCTTGAAATAACATCTCTTAATTCCTTTAAAAAAGTAATATCTTTAGCCAAAAAACACAACAATAAACTGATCCTTTCATATCATGACTTCAAAAAAACACCTGCTGACAGTCAACTTCAAGCGCTTTTTGACCGGGCTGCCAATCATGGCCCTTTCATAACCAAATTTGCATGCTTTAACCGTAATCTCTCAGACCTTTCCAGGTTGCTTGTTTTCTGCAAAACCAGGTCAAAATCAGCCAAAATATCGGTCATTCCAATGGGTAAATACAGCCAGCCGGGAAGGGTGATTTGCGCTCTTTTGGGCTCATACCTTACCTATGGCTTTGTTGAAGCTCCCGTTGTTTCCAGCCAGCTTAGCCTCAAACAGCTCAAACTTCTTTTAAAGTAAGCCTCAAAATCAGATTCTTTTAACTGGCAGTCACGTGGTCGTACCTTAATAATTAGACGCAAATCCTTTAACCCATTGGTTCCGATAAGATATATTATGTTAAGTTAACACCCAAGGCATCCATCGGGATGCCTGTTAAAGTATACCTTTATGATACGCGTGAATGATGCAGGGTTTATTATCTCTTTTGCGAACAATGTGATACTTTGCTTTAACTATTCAAAACTAGCAGTTGGGTTAGGTTCGAAATTTTGCCAAATTTTTGGAGATTTTTTTTGGCAAAATTTTTGGGATCGGGGAACGAAGAAAATGGGGTTTTTCAACAAAATATTGAGTAGGACATTTGACAGGTTTTTGGTAACATTAAAAAACCATCAAAACCAGGGCAGGGGCTTCCGGGCCGGAACGGGTGCTTTTGCAAAGCCCTGGCTGGCAGCAAAAGGATCTGAAGGCCATACATATAATGAATGGCAGATTTTGAACAGTGAAAAGGAGGCAAATTTCCTCATATTCAGAAGCCTGTCAAAGGGTTCAAGGCAGGCAAAAACAAGCTAAAAAGAGGCATAAATCAGCTAAAATTAGGCATGTTTTCCCCATTTTACCAACACAAAAACACACAATTTCAGGCAAAATTTCCACAATATTGTATTCATATTATATATAGAAAAGACCATGAAAGGCGTGGCAATAGATCCTTAGCGGAACTTGGCAAAATCCGGATCCAAAATTTTTACGCGGTTATTGGCTCGCTGATTTCAAAAAGACCATGAAAGGCCTGTTTTTTGTCAGGCACCATGATTGGCCAGGCAAGTGAAAATCGAAGAAATATCACTCCAAATTTTTGCCAACTTTTGAAGAATCCGCAAGTATCAAAAAGACCATGAAAGGAGAGATGGTCTATTTCACTCAAATTTCTGAGCTTTCAGAAAAACCACCTAACACAAAAACTACCTATTGAAAAGACCACGAAAGAAAACCCTGTATTTCCGACGACAAATAAACCATCTCGACGGAAAACAGGGGCAAAAAACCGGGTACTACTCAAAAACCGGCCCTTACATGGTCTTTCAAGATAACGCGGAATGGGTTAAAAAGGGTTGGAAAGAGATAACGGGATCAGTGTGGCTGCTGTGCGGCCTGGCTGCTGGATGCCTTATCCGGTCCTGGAAGGATAATACCTATGGCTATGGTTATGTATGCG
>MGVM01000039.1:0-11932 GCA_001800495.1 Elusimicrobia bacterium RIFOXYB2_FULL_48_7 | reverse complement strand
CGAAGTACCTTTTGAGTGACTTTAGATTATATTCTCTTTAACGCCGAAGGTTCAATTTCAAAAATCACCGCGCCTGAAGACTGCAAACCGCTTACAATATTGTCAAATCTCGCAGCATCTGCGGTTACAACCTGCATCGCGCGCCCAAAAACGCCCAATATTGTATCCAGCTGGGCAGAATCTATTTGTTCGCCGTAAACAACCGCCAGCACTGGGCTGGCTTCATCGGTTTTCTTTTCAGCAGTGCTTTCTCCGGACAAAACCAATAGCAGGTTCTTCAAGCCGATGCCTGAGATGCTGTAAAACCTGGTTGCCGAAGGGGCCTGCGCGGGAGATTCGACCGGCGTTTCGGCTGGTACTTCTGCCGGCTCTTCCTGTCTAATCGGCACATGGTCCATTTTTATAGCTGGCGGCTCGTCTTCTTCGGGCGCCGGAGGCGGCGCAAACACGGAAGTTCTTTCTTCAGGTTTTATTGATACTGTGCCTTCGGTATCAATTTTTTTCACGCCGAATAATTTATCGAGGTTTGACACCTGTACTGTTGATTCCGGATTATACGCCGGTGCGGCAGGTGCCGGTTCTTCGGAAACAGCCGGCGCTTCAGGAACAGGTTCAGAAACGGCTTCAGGGGCCTTCGGCTCCGGAGGCTTCTGCCTGGTCATACTCATGATTTCTTCAGGTGTTAGTATCATCGTTTTTTCCGAGTGATCCTGCTTTGTCGGGGCTTCCTGGCCGAAAGATGGAAGGTCCCTGGGAGAAAGAACTACCGTTTTCTCCGCGGGCGCTGAAAACTGCACAGTTGATTCCGGGGACCGGTTTTCAGGCATTTTAAATGACGGCAGGTCTTTGGGCGAAAGCACCACTGTTTTCTCCGCATCGCCTGCGGAAGAACCGAAAGCCCTGGGGCCTGACGGCTTTTTCTGGACATCGCCGAGGATTTTTTTCAGTACTGCCATTGTTTTCTCTTCTTCAAACGGCTTAAGGAGGAAATCCTGCACGTATTCTTTTATCGGTGAATCTTGCACGGCCTTGTTGTCTATCAGCATCACCACGGGCAGGTTTTGCGT
Organism: Elusimicrobia bacterium RIFOXYB2_FULL_48_7; assembly: GCA_001800495.1. Classification (GTDB taxonomy): domain Bacteria; phylum Elusimicrobiota; class Endomicrobiia; order CG1-02-37-114; family XYA2-FULL-39-19; genus OXYB2-FULL-48-7. Next base: position 10,865 of record MGVM01000039.1, on the reverse strand, counting down.
GGCGTATTCATTCCTGAGCCGGTGGACAATCTCAAAACCTTTCATGGCCAGGTCAAGCAGGAGCGCGTCCGGTTTGAATGACGCGATCATACTGACAGCCTGCTGGTCGTCCTCGGTTTCCATGACGTCCAGGTCGTATTTTTCCAGTATCAACTTAAGAAGGTTTCTTAATTCCCATTCATGTTCCGCTATAAGAACTTTTTTTGTCATTTCTCCTCCTGCCTCCTGCCGGAATTACTATTGCTGTTTTTGCTCGAATTTTCTCTTGTCTATGATAAATCTCATTTCATTCATGAGCTCTTCGTTACTGGCGAGCTGGTCATGAAACGTGTCTTTGAATAAAACAAACAATTCCACAGGCTCGGAAACTATCACCGTGGCGCTGCATTTGTCTTCTGTGACAAGAGCCATCTCCCCAAAGAAACTTCCCGGGCCCAGTTCAACAAGCATGTTCTTCCCGAACAGGCCCTTCTTTTTCCAGACCTGAACCTTGCCCTTGAATATAATGTAAAATGCCGCGCCTTCCCCGCCTTCCTTGATGATTACTTTATCCTTTGGGTATGAATACTTCTCTATCCTGCTTATCAGGCTGTCAATGCTTGAAAGGTTGAACGACTGGAAAAACTTGATGTTCCTGAAAGTTGAAAACAGCCACCGCGTTTCCTGTTCGGTAATGGGCATCTCTAGCCTCCTAGATACCCCATGCCATCCGCCTGGAAGGATATGGGGTATTATTCCCTATAATTTCATTCCTGCTAAATTTTCAAGCCGTTTTATTCTTTCTTCTATCGGCGGGTGCGTCGAAAAAAACGACAGCACCTTGTCCGCTTTAAGAGGGTTAACGATGAAAAAATGCGCCGTTACGGGATTGGCGGCAAACGGGATTCTTTTTGACGCGTCCGTGAGTTTTCTGAGCGCGCCTGCCAGCGCGAGCGGGTCGCCGCTGATCCTGGCGGCCGATTCGTCAGCGCCGTATTCCCGGGCCCGTGAAATAGCCAGCTGTATTATTGAAGCGGCGACCGGGGCAAGTATCATTACCACCAGCATTACAATGCCATTGCCCCTGTTTTCGCCGTCATTACGCCCGCCGAACATCATGGCCCAGCTTGCCATGCGCGAAAGCATGAACACCGCCCCCGCTATCGTGGCGGCTAGCATGGAAATCAGCGTGTCGCGGTTTTTTATGTGCGAGAGTTCGTGGGCTATTACCCCGGAAAGTTCTCTGTTGTCAAGAAGGTCAACTATGCCCCTGGTTACCGCTACCGCCGAATGCGCCGGATCCCTGCCGGTCGCGAAAGCGTTCGGCGACATGGACTCTATCATGTATATTTTCGGCATCGGCATGGCTGCCGCCTGCGAAATGTTGGCTACAAGCGGGTAGAGGCCCCCGGCTTCATTCTGCGAAAGCTCCCTGGCCTTGTATAATGACAGGACAATTTTATCGCTGAACCAGTACGAAACGAAATTCATCGCGCAGGCAAGGAAAAAAGCCCACATCATGCCAGCCTGGCCGGCAATAAGATTGCCTATCCAGACGAAGAGAAGCAGTAACGCCAGCATTAACCCGTAAGTTTTAAATGAATTCATCTTATCTTTCCGCGGAAAACCGGATGAAATAATCCTCAACTTTTTTTGTTTCAACCGCCGTGTTCACGCACGGCCCTGCCGGCCTCGCGTTGGTTATTCCTATGACCCTAAAAGGATAGACAGCGCTGATGCCTTCAGTAAGTTCTTTCTCGCAAGCGATAGCTAAAATCAGGTCGGGCTTGATTTCCCGCACCCATCTTGTGGCTAATCTTCCGCCTGTCGCAACTTTGGTAATTATACTATATTTTTTTGTCATTTTCACCAAATCAGCAACATTGCATTTGCCGCACCCGGCGCAATTTAGTACATTTTTTGTGAGCCGGTGGGCACATTCATCATTCTGGAGGCAATGAGGAAGCAGTAATAGCAGTTTTTTCGGCTCGCCGGGAAATTCCGCCATGGCCAGGCTGTTGTTCAGGTTTATCATCCACTGTTCAAGCCTATCGCGTTTTCCGGGCAATATTTTGCCCAGTAAGGTTATCATTGGAAAACCGGCATGTACCAGAATCCATCTTTTCATTATATTATAAACCTGTCCCCGGCTTTCATTCGCTCGCCATGTAAACGTGCGCCCTGCAGGAAATCCCAGGCGCTCACCGGTTTTTTGTTTTCGCGCTGCACTTTTTCAACCAGCAGGAAAGATCCCCTGCAACCAACCGCGAACCCGCTTCCCTTCAAAATCCCCGAGATCTCACCGGGTTCTGCCTTTGAGTTCGCCAGCGGTTGTTCACCGGCAATTTCTTCAAGCGGGCGGGCATCCAGTATTTTAAGCATCCGATTCCGCTCAACATTCATCTCTGTATAAGCCCCTGGCCAGGGCCTGGTGCCTTTTATAAGGTTGCATATCTCAACCGCTGTCTTGCTGCTCCAGTTTATTTTCCCGTCGGTTTTTTTCAGCGGCGGCGCCAGGGTCGGCTTTCCGGACTGTTCTTTAGGCACACATTTCCCGTCGCGGATCAAGGCGACAGCCCTATCCAGCAGGCCAATACCGGCTGAAACCATCCTGTTTTCCAGCGCAATAAAATCATCGCCAAGCACCGGAACTTCTTCTTGGAGTATTATCTTGCCTGTATCAAGCCCTTCATCTATGAAAAACACGGATACGCCGGTTGTCTTCTCCCCGTTAATAATAGCCCACTGCATAGGCGATGCACCCCTATACTTCGGAAGGAGTGAAAAATGGACATTTATAGTGCCTTTTTCCGGAAAAGAAAATACTTCTTTTTTTAGTATCTTGCCGAAAGAAACAGCGATCCCGAGGCCCGCCTTTATTTCTGAATCCAAAAGGCCGTTTAGTTCAACAAGGGGGCAATTATTTTCCCGCGCGAACTGTTTTACCGGAGTGTGGTGCAGCTCCAGCCCGCGGCCGGAGGGCTTGTCCTGAGAGGTCACAACTCCCGCAATGTTTTCTTTTTTCAAAAGATGTTCGAGGAATTTCACTGAGGTACTGCTTGAGCCGAAAAAAATAATGTTCATGCGCCTGTTTTTTTGTGTGATTTTGAGCGGATTTTCTTAATAACGGAGAGGGTTGAAAAAGCTAAAAAAACCGCTATAACTATCCAGAACCAATACGGCAGGTTTTTTCCAAAAAACGCCACATATAAAAACGGGGCAAGAAGCGTGAAGCCAAGCAGGAAAAACCACTTCAGCAATTTGTTGGCCGGTGACCGCCCGCTGCCTTTTTTCAAACCAATCACAATTTTATAAACACTATACCAGAAAGGCGGTATCGTTATCACGTATATGAACGCGAAAATCCATGGGTTCACGCAATACACAGTCTCAATATTTTTTAGCCAGCCAGCAATCACGTGGGGCATATTCACCTCTTAATGCTTCAATTTACCCAGGTCTTCTTCCGCGAGCGACTCCAGGTATGTTTTATAGGTTTTCTCTTGATCAACGTTTGCCGTTTATCATAAAAAACTTAATTGTTCCAGTTTTTGCGCTTCAGCCGCTGCTTCAGTATGCCTTACCCTGACCACCCCATAAACCCCGTCATAACCGGGAGTCACGTCAATCTCACCCTTGCGCATTTTAATTATGCCTTCAATTATCCTTTTGTCCTGGATCCTGTCTAATTCCTGCTCTGTTAATTCCAGCAGAATTTTCATTTCCTGCCCGAGCATCCCGATAATTCCAAGATATTCCTTCCGCAAAGCCGCGCTTCCCCTTGGAAGGCCCAGCGCGTCAGCAGCTATGTCTTCCAGGGGCACAACTCTTTTGAACGGGACTGAATTCAGCGGCATGTAGCCGGGTTCCCTATCAGCAAGTTTTTCAAGCCGGTGCAGCACGCCCATGGTAAGCGGTTTGCGGCATCCCGGGCATAAATTGTTCGCGGCAATGGTATCCTTGGGGTGCATACGCACGTCGCAATTTCTGTGGCCGTCGTAATGATATTTGCCTTCCTGCGGAAAATATTCAATAGTGTACGAAAAACGCGAGCAGTCCTTAGCTTGGATGGCTTCAACAATTTCGTTGTAAATGTCCGAAGAACCGCTCAGCTCAAAAACATTTGCTTCCCTGCCGATGTTTGCGGGCATATGAGCGTCAGAATTCGAAACCAGCGCTATTGAGTCAAGGAATGAAACGCGCCAGTTCATGGCTGGGTCGCTGGACGCGCCCGTCTCTATCGCGTGAACGTTTTTTATCTGGCTGCCGAAGCAGTCAATCAACCGGTTGAAACCTGCGCTGGCGCCGAACAGACTGAAATTAGGCGCCCAGACGTGAGCCGGGATAATAAGACACCTGGCTGATATATCCAGCACCGACTTTACAAGGTCTTCGCAATCAAGCGAAAGAATAGGCAACCCTTCGCCGAGCAGGTTGCCGTACATGGACAGCCTTTTATTGACCTGTTCCGCCGTATCAAAATCCGGCGCGACAAGCAGGCTGTGTATCCTGCGCGTCTTGCCGTTCTTGGAATAAATACAGCTGATTTCCGCTGACAGAAAAAAGTATACGCCGCCGTATTCGTAAAATCCGTTTCCTGCCGGCCGCAAGTTCTTTTTTAATTCCCGCAGCCAAAACGGTTGGGTGAAATCCCCAGTGCCAAGCAGGTTCACGCCCTTGTATTTCGCCCACTGGGCGATCGTAGGCAGGTCCATATCCGGGCTCGTAGCGCGGGAATATTTTGAGTGGATGTGAAAATCAGCGGTTATTTTCATGAATTAGAACGGAACCTCCACCGGTTCAAAAATCTGCCCGGATGTCTTCAGCGCGCCGGGGCACTGGGCTGTATAATCGCAAATCCTGCAAAAGCTTCCCGGGTTTGGCGGATAAACTTTTTCCTTCGTGACTGTTTTTGCCATGTCCAGCACTTTTACCAGCACACGGTCAAGATACTCTATTGAGGGCGTAACAGATATTTCAATGTTGTCTTCTAAAAAAATATACATAATTTTTTCAATTTTCGCAAACATGCTCTTGCGCACAAGAATTCCGTACATGCCGAGCTGGTAATCGTGCACCAGGAAAGTGTCGCCGTCCCGCGGGGCCTTGCCTGTTTTATAGTCAATTATTTTCAGCGCGCCGTCTGCTGAGGCGTCGATCCTGTCAACTTTTCCGCAAAGCATTATGCCGGAATCAAACTGCGCCCTGTAGAGTTCTTCCACCGCCAGGGGTTTTGCCTTTATGTCCTGCTTCTGGTAGAAATTGGCCAGCATCGCCAGGGCTTTCATGCCCCATTCTTTTTCTTCCTGGACCGTGGCGAAGGCTTTCTTGCGATCGGGGTTCGAGCCCCAGGCCTTGCGAAGAAGAGATTCAAGGGCCGGCTTCGTGCGTGCTGAAACATCCGGGATAAGAAAGAAATCTTTTAGGGCAGCGTGGACGCTGTTTGCCATCACGAGGACGGGTTTTATTTTCGGAGGGGCTTTTTCAATATACCTGAATTTGTAGGCTTTGGGGCATTGTTCGAACAGTTTAAGCTGTGAGTAGCTCACCCACATTATTGCCGCCTTTTTCTATTTTTTTGCTATTTTGTCCAGCGCTTCTTTTGCGGCACCGGCAACGGACTTATCCTTGTCTGAAAGAAGTTTCTCAAGGTTTTTCCTGACGCTCTTGTCGCCGAGTTCACCCAGCGCGGAAGCCGCTTCGCGCCTTACCGGGGCTATCGGGTATTTCAGAAGCTCCACAATTTCCGGCAAGGCTGTTTTAATTTTGAGTTTCACGCAGGCTTTTACCGCTTCGATTTTTACGCCTTCAGCCGGATCCTTGATCTTTCCTTCGATCAGTGAATAAGTGCCCGGAGAGTTGAACTCGCCGAGCGCGCTCAATGAATAGGTTCTGATAACGGGGTTCTGGTCATCCGCCATGGTTACCAGGTACTTAAGCGCCGGCTCGTATTTAACCCTTGAAACCGCGTTGATGCAGGAAAGTTTCACGTTCAATTCTTCTTCAGTTTTTAACAACGCAAGAACCGGGGCTGCCATTTCCGGCCCTGTGCTGATCTCAATCAGCGCGTCAACAGCTATTCTGCGGGCTATGGGGTTCTTGTCGTTTAGCAATTTTATGAAATCAGGGAGGTATTTCCTATCGCGTTCCCGGCTTAACACGCGGGCCGAAGTTGTCCTTACAGAGGCGTCAGGATCGGAAAGTTTTTCGACGTTTGTCCTGCTGTCTGCGCGGACTTCGTAATTAGTCCCCGCAGGTGCTGTCGTCTGTTTGGATTTTTTTTCTGCGGAAAAACATGGCTGGCTGGCGATCAAAAAAAAGACGGGAATTAACAGGAAGGATTTCATGCTTTAATATACAAAAAACAAAGGGATCAGTCAATTTTGTCTATTTCCCGCTTCAGCGGCCTGCCGAAAATTTTCCTGCCCCAGAGACGCAAATCGTCCAGGTAGCCGTATATCGCAGGAACAACTACAAGTGTAAGGAAGGTGGAACTTATAAGCCCGCCGATCACTGCGATGCCCATGCCGCTCCTGAATTTTCCGGTTTCACTCAGCCCTAATGCCATGGGCAGCATACCGGCGATCAGGGCAAATGTTGTCATCAGTATCGGGCGCAATCTTGTCATCCCGGCCTTGACTATAGCGTCGTTCCTGGATAGTCCGGAACGCATGAGTTTTTGCGTGTAGTCGACAAGCAGTATGGAATTCTTTGTCACCAGCCCCAGGAGCATTATCAGCCCTATCATTGTAAGCAGGTTGATGCTTTCGTTCGTGATGAACAGCGCCACAAGCGCGCCGATAAGCGCGAGCGGCAGCGCGGCCATTATAGTAAAGGGAAGTATCAGGGATTCATACAGGCTTGCCAGCACAAAGTATATGAAAATAACCGAAAAACCGGCAGCGATACTCATGTCGTTAGCTATTTCCTCGTAATTTTCCGACGCGCCTTCAAAAGCATACGTGATGCCTTCCGGTATTTTTTCCCCCTTGATGATCTTCCTGGCCTGTTCGGTGATATCGCCTATGGCGCCGTTTTTACCCAGATTGCCCTCTATGGCGATATACCTGGCCCTGTTCTTGCGCTGTATTTTCATCGGCCCGGTTGTCATCAGCGGATCGGCTATGTTTTTAAGCTTTACCAGCTGGTAATTTACGTTCGGCACGTAAATATCGGAGAAATCCCTGCTGAGGTCGCGCTGGTGGTCCTGCAGGCGCACGCGTATGTCGTATTCCATGCCGTTTTCCCTGAATTTCGCGGGCACAATGCCCTCCACCATTCCGCGCAATTCCAACCCCGCGGAAGCCGACTGCACTCCGAGCTTGATCATCTTTGCCGGGTTCATCCGGACCTGGAATTCCGGCTTGCCCGGCCTGTAGGAACTTTTTAAATCCACCAGCCCGGGTATATTTTTGAATTTTTCTATCAGCCTGTCAGCTAACGCGGATAGTTCATCCAGGTTTTCCCCGTTTATAATTAACAGGAACGGGGTCCCTTCACCTGCCATCCCTATGTCTGCCACCGAAATACTTAATTCTTTCGCGTATGGTTTGAACTTATCTCTCAGATATTCCTTCATTTCTCCCGTGGCCTTCTTCCGGTGCCTTTTGTCACGCATTTTTACAAAGAGCGAAGCAATATTGCTTTCACCGTTTGAATTGCCTACGGTCAACAGTACTTTTTCAATATCTTTTTCTTCCCGGACTGAAATGTCTATTTTCCTGGCATATTCATCCATTTTTTGAAGCGAGGTGCCGGGCGCGGCTTCCAGGTCGATTATAAACTCACCCCATTCTTCCGGCGGCATAAAGGTTTTTGGTATACCGATTACAAGGAACAGGCTGATTCCCAGCGTTCCGGCAGCAATCAGCACGATTTTCAGTTTGTGCCTCAGCGTGGTTTTAATAATTTTTTCATAACTTGTTTCCACCCGGGAATAAAACACATCAAACCATTGCGCCGGCTTATGTACCAGCTCCGACACCCTGCTGCGTTTTTCGTTTACTTCGGTGATAAGGTAGGCCGACAGCATCGGAGCTACAGTTAAGGCGTCAAAAAGCGAGATAGCCATGGCGAAAACCACGGTAAGCCCGAATTCCTTGAAAAACTGCCCTACCATTCCCTGCAAAAAACCGACCGGCAAAAACACGGCTATCACGGTCATGGTTGTTGCGATAACAGCAAGCGCGACTTCCTGCGTGCCCTCAATGGCCGCTTTCATGGGTTTTTCGCCTTCTTCAATGTGCCGGAATATATTCTCACGCACGACAATAGCGTCGTCAATGAGCAGGCCGACCGCGAGCGAGAGCGCCATCAAGCTCATCATGTTCACGGTAAAGCCCGCGATTCCCATGAAGATGAAAGCGCCAATCAGGCTATTTGGAAGAGCCATTATGGTAATGAATGTTGAGCGGAAATTTCCCAGGAATAAGAAGACAACAATTATCGCCAAAAATATTCCTTCGAATATCGTTGTCCTGATATCAATTACATTATTCCTGATGGCCCTGGCGCCGTCTTTCACCATTACCAGTTTCGGGGTTCCTTTCAGGCCGTTTATTTGGGCGTTCAGCGAATCCATCCTTTTGATCAAATTATCCGAAATATTGACGGTATTTGAGCCGGATTGTTTATAGACATTAAGCACCAGGGCTGATTCACCGTTAAGGTATCCCAGCGATTTTGTTTCCTGCACGGTATCGTAAACCCTGCCTATCTTGCTGACTGTTACGGGTACGTCGCTCGCGTAGAAATTCACCACCACGTCGTTTATCTGGCCTATCGAGCGGAACTCACCCACGCTCCTGAAAGTCAGCTCACTGGTTTCCCTGGCGATTTTTCCTATCGGTATGTTCTGGCTGTTTGCTGCTATGCGGCTGGCGACCATAGAAACGCTCGCCTCGTAATCTTTCAGTTTGTTCCTGTCTACTTCAACCCTGATCTCCCTCTTGGTGCCGCCGACGATTTCCACTCCGCCGACGTTACGCACCTGTTCCAGCCCGTTCTTGATCACGGTATCAGCAAAATCATAGAGTTTTTCAGGGGGAAGGTCCGCGGTAAGTGAAAATATCATTACCGGCCTGTCGGCCGGATCGAAGCGCTTCACGATCGGCTCGTATATGTCCTGCGGTAGTTTGCTCCTGGCCTGCGCGAGCTTGTCTTTTACCTGCTGCTGGGCATACTCCTTGCTGGTTTCAAGCGTGAATTCGGCAAACACCAGCGACAACCCGTCCTGGTTTATCGAGGTTACCGTTTTTAATCCCGCTATCGAACTTAACTCTTCCTCGAGCGGCCTTGAAATAAGGGTTTCGACTTCCTCCGGGCCCGCACCGGGATAAATTGTCGTAATGCTGACAAATGGAAAATTAACATCCGGGAACATGTCCACGCCCATGCGGTTCATGAATATATAACCGACTACAAGCGTGATGACGATTATCGCCGAAATGAAAGTGGGCCTTCTGATGGATAGTTTTGACAGGTTCATATTTAGTACCCCATTCCACGCGCTGAATTGGATGAAGTCCTAAAATTCTTACAATACAATTTTAGGGCTTGGAAGCGTATGGGGTGCAGGTTCATATTCATATTTTTATTTAAACGGTTTTGTGTTATAAAGCTCGGACTGCGCGTAAATGGAGAGTTCCTCAAGCATCATCCGGTAAACATTGATAGCAGCGTCGTCCAGGTCGTTCTCAGCGCTCATCAGCGAATACATGGTTGTTCTTCCCCTGGCAAATTTCGCCCGCTCATTTTCCAGGCGCTCCGCTTGTATTTTTTTGACGTCCTGCGCCAGCGCAAGCCGCTCTTTCACGCTGTTCCACTGCCGTGAAAGCCTGCTCCATTCGTTATCCGCGGATATTTTTGCCTTCTCCAGGTTTTCCTTTGACGCCTGGTAATCCGTATCATAGCCCTTGCGGACTTTTTTAAGTGTTGCGAAATCCAATGGGATTATGAGATTCAGCCCCAGCGTGTAAGCCGGTTTATCAGCATCCGTTACCTGGTCAAACGCGCCAGACTTTGTGAAATCAAGCCCATGGAGAGACATCATGCCGGTGGCTGAAATTTCAGGGTAGGACCGGTAAAGTGTCTCAACCCGGGCGTATTCAGCGCTCTCAAAAGCGGCCCGCGCGGAAAGAACATCCGCCCTCTGCCCGCTGCTGGAAAGCGTGCTCTCTATAGAATAACCCGCTGATATTTCCGAAAGCGGTTGTATGGTTTCCGCTACAATATCCCCTCTTCTCCCCAGCAGTTCATTGAACTCCCTGCAGGCGTTTTTCTCGTCTTCCTCCGCCATTTTCATATTCAGCTGGCGTAACTTTTGAAGCGCCTGCGCCTGAAGCAGGTCGCCCTTGTCAGCAAGGTCAAGGTTCACCCGGTTTTCGTTCCATTTGAGTATTTCCCCGGCCCTTGAGAGCTCTTCCTTCCTGAGAACAACGATCTCCCTGGCAAGCGACAGGCTCATGTATGCCATGCGCGCTTTCAAGATGACCGCCTGCGCGGAGTAAAGAAGCATGTATTGTCCCGAGCGTACCTGCGCTTTTGTTTTTTTGATGTTTGCGTCTGTTTGCCTGGACATGAAATCCCTCAGGAGCGACTGGTCAATCCGGAAAAAGGGCTTTATGTCCGTCGCGTTGAAATTCATGAGGGTGTAAGGGCCGAGCGAATAAGGCGAATTCAGGTAAAACTCCGTATCAATATTCGTGTAACCCAGCGAAAGAGTTGAGCCGGTAAAAGTTTTCTTGCTAAGGCCCAGGGTCCAGGTGTTAAGATACATGCGGTTTGTGTCCAGCGATGAACCGAAACCCGCACCGCTCTTGTCATCCATCCACGTGTAGTTGGCAACCGCTACAGGCGAGTAAATCAAATCCATTTCAAGGACTTTG
>MGVM01000038.1:4054-11993 GCA_001800495.1 Elusimicrobia bacterium RIFOXYB2_FULL_48_7 | reverse complement strand
CCTTATAAACAACATCCCGGCCGACGACTGTTTGCTCACTGACATCCTCAATTATGAAAAAACCGTACTTTCCAAAAGATAAAGCTGTCATTGCGAGGGCGCCAGCCCGAAGCAATCCCGCCGTAACAGGTTACCGTTCCGCGCCTTTCTGGTCGCTGAACGATAAGCTTGACCCCGCGGAATTGACCCGCCAATTGGATCTCATTAAGCAAGGAGGGCTTGGCGGGCAGTTTATGCATTCCCGGGAAGGGCTTATCACGCCGTACCTGTCCGCGGAATGGATGAAATGCATATCTAAAATAGTAAGACACTCAAAAAGAACCGGACTTGAAGCCCACCTCTATGACGAGGACCGCTGGCCGAGCGGTTTTGCCGGCGGAAAAGCCACAAAAAACCACGCAGACAGAATGAAGGCCGTCCGGTGTACGAAAAAACACGGTAAATGGCAATTTGAAAAGATAACACTGCCGCCCCAGAAGTGGTACAATAATACGAGTTATCCTGATGTTTTCAAAAAAAGCCCAGTCAACAAATTCATAAGGTCAACCTACGACGCATACAAAAACCGGTTTGGAAGGGAATTCGGAAAAACCGTCCCGTCAATTTTCACGGACGAACTCCAGTACATGCTGTTCCCGCATATAGAACTCATGCGCGGATGCAAGGAATACCCCGTCCTGCCGTGGACCGTTAATTTCGAAGATGTATTCAACAAAAAATACGGATACAATATTTCAATAAACTTCACGGCCCTGCTTGAAACCGTTCCCGGGCATGAGAAAATCCGCTATGATTACTGGAGGCTTTGCTCCGAACTCTTCCTGGACACAATAGTAAAAACACTTTATGAATGGTGCGATAAAAACAATATTGCTTTCACCGGGCATTTTGATAATGAGGACTCGCTTCTGTCGCAGCTAAAAGCTACCGGCGGGGTAATGCCTCTTTACGAATATATGCACATGCCGGGCATAGACCACCTCGGCAGGAGAACGGAAAAACATTTACTGACTATAAAGCAGTGCTCCTCCGTGGCCCACCAGCTGGGAAAGAAACGCGTAATCTCGGAAATCTTCGGTGGCGGGGGGCAGGATTTGTCATTCGCTGATAGAAAACGCCTCGGCGATTGGGACACCGTCCTTGGTATCAACTTTTTCTGCCCGCATTTATGGCTCTATTCCATGCGCGGATGCAGAAAGAGGGACTGGCCGCCGACTCTTTCATACCAACAGCCCTGGTGGAAATTCAATAAGCCGCTTGAAGATTATTTCGCCCGGATGAATTACGCGATGACCCGCGGAAAATTCCAGCCGGACATGCTGATCCTGCACCCTCTTGAAAGCGCGTGGATGCTATACAACCCTGATTTAACAAAAAATGCCGCTGTAATTGAATTGAACGATAAACTTAATACAATCTGCCGGGCTATCCTCGGGAACCATTACGATTTTGACTTCGGCGATGAAAGCCTTCTGGCCAAATACGGCCGCGTAAAACAACCGAAAAAAGGAAACTCCCAGTCCCATTTTTCAGTCGGCACCATGGATTACCCGCTTGTTCTCCTGCCTCCTATGATCACCATCCGCAAAACCACCCTTTCACTGCTGGAAGAGTTCATCAACTCCGGCGGCAAGGTTATCGCAGTGGAACGTTTACCGAACCTGGTCGAAGGAGAAAGAAATACGGCCAAACTTAAAGTACTGAATCAAATTGAAATCCTTTCCCTGAAAAATATTATCAGATCAATTGAAAAAACAATCCCGAGGGAAATATCAATTACTGACCCTAAGGGCAGGGAAATCCCCGAAATCCTTTGCCAGAAAAGGCAGCTTGAAGGCGGTAAAAGATCATACTTCATGGCAAACACCAGCCCGCAAAAAACTTTCTCTGCAGATATCTCCATGAACGGCAGTAAGGCAACACGGTTGGCCTTCCATCCGGCCGGTTCACATTTGCTGGCATTGGATAAAAACGGGCGCCTGGAAAAACACGCTCTTCACTCCGCAAAAAAGCATTGTATCGGGCTCCTGCCTGGGAACTGGAAACTAAAACACGTTGACGATAACAGCCTGACCATCGATACCTGCTGTTATAGCATAGGCAATACCCACAATTGGAGCCAGCCCACCCTGGCGATCGCCCTGCAGAAACAACTGGAAAAAACCGGAAAAAAAGTGAACGTAACATTAAGGTTTGATTTCAAGACTGATTTTCAAAACAGGCCGGACGACCTGTTCCTGGTCCTGGAACAACCTGAAATATTCAAAATCAGGGTAAACGGCACTGAAATACCATACCGGTACGCCGGCTGGTGGCTGGATAAAAGCTTCAGAAAAACAGACATCTCGGATCACATCAAACTCAAGGGTAAAAATACCGTAGAACTTTCATGCCGGTTCATCCCGCCTAAAAAACCGAAAACACTCATATACACGAAAGACGGGGTTGAGCTGGAATCAATTTATATAACAGGCGGTTTCGAGGTGAGGGGAACAATCAAGAAAACCACGGGCGGTTATACCGGGAAGGATTTTGTACTCACTAACAGGCGCAATATCTCCAACCCGGGCAACCTTATTGCAAACGGCTGCCCGTTCTTCGCCGGTTCAGCCGCTTTCAAACAGGAATTCGAATTTAGTAATAGACCAAAAAGGGGAAATGTCTTCATCCGTTTTGACAATTTCCAGGCCACGGTAGCTAAAATCAGGTTAAACAATAAAGAAGCAGGCCTCATTTACCTGCCGCCCTATGAACTGGAAGTAACCAAATTGCTTAAAAGTGGCAAAAACCTCATTGAAATTGAATTAACCAATACCCTGCGAAACCTGCTTGGCCCTCACCACTACAAAGAAGTCAGCCCCGCTATGGTCAGCCCTAAATGCTTCATACAAACCGGGGCCCGACCGGACACCTCTTACACTTTCGTACCTCTTGGATTGGGAAAAATCGAGTTGATTTGTAGATAAATTATCAAATAACTGCCTGGGCCAAAACCCACTCATTCCTTTATTTTCGTTTCAGCTGCTTAAGACGGGTTTAGAAATGTGCTTAAATGGCAAGTTATTATTTACAAAACGGCAGCGTTTCAAACTTTGACAGTAGAAGAAAATGTTTGACAAGGGTTTAGTATTTTGATAAATTGACTACTATGGGTAGACAAAATAGAAGCATAATAAACAATCTGCTTAGAAACTGGCCTAAAAATACCGTTGCTGTGTCTTCTTGGTTTGGCGGACAGGGTGTGTATCGTCAATTAGCAGGGACATATGTGAGAAGCGAATGGATAGAACGGATAGGACAAGGTGCTTTTAAGCGAGCAGGAGAAAACATAGACTGGAGCGGCGGGTTATATACACTGCAAACACAGTCAGGGCTGTCCGTACATCCTGCGGGGAAAACAGCGCTTGAGTTGCAGGGGAATGCTCATTATCTTCCGGCAAACTTAAGGCAAGGAAAGATTGTTCTTTTTGGATCTAAAAATGAGAAGCTCCCCGGATGGTTTAGAAGCTACAAATGGGGAGTCGCTGTCCGTTATGTGATGACCGGCCTTTTCGGGAAAGATCCAGTCCCCGGGCTTACAATATATAACTTTGGCAACTATGAAATCAAAATATCTTCGCCTGAAAGAGCTGCCCTGGAATTGTGCTACGATGTTCCTATCATGGAATCTTTTGATGAACTGGATCAAATAATGTCCGGACTCACAACGCTTCGCCCGCAGATGGTTCAGGATCTCCTGGAAAAATGCGGCTCAGTTAAGGCAAAAAGGCTGTTTATGTATTTAGCCGAGAAGCATAATCACTCGTGGATAAAGAAATTAAATCTTGAAAAAGTTAATTTCGGGACAGGAAAGAGGTCCCTTTGTAATAATGGCCGCTATGACAGCAAATATAAAATCGTTGTTCCAAAATAACCGGAGAATATGAATAAAAATTTATTTCATCAACAAGCCGGACTTTTAATATCGATCCTTCCGCACATGACTAAAGACACCGATTTTGCATTGCATGGCGGGACTGCGATCAATTTTTTTGTGCGTGATATGCCGCGTGTTTCCGTTGACATCGACCTGACTTATTTACGCCTTAGTAACCGTGAGGATACGGTAAAAGCCATAAGTGAGCAATTAATAACAATCTCGAAGCGCATATCATCGAGTATGCCCTCAGTGCAAATAGAAGAGAAAGCAGAGCCGCCAAGCAGTTTCATTACAAAACTTTATATTAAAAGGCAAAATGCGGCCGTCAAGGTCGAGCCGAATCAGGTTATTCGCGGCTCTTTGTTTGGCTGTGAGGAAAGAGACCTTTGTATGAAGGCTCAGGATATTTTTGAGAAATTTGTAATTACTAAAACATTGGCATTCCCTGAGCTTTACGGTTCCAAGATATGTGCGGCTCTTGACAGGCAGCATCCCCGGGATATTTTTGACATTATGCTGCTTCTCAATAATGAAGGCATCACAAATCAAGTTCGTAAGGCGTTCCTTGTTTATCTTATAAGCCATAATCGCCCGATTTCGGAGCTATTATCGCCTAATTTTAAAAACATGAAGCCAGCCTTTGAAAAAGAGTTCGAGGGAATGGCATCGTTTGATGTGAAGTATGAAGAATTGGTGAGTGTTAGAAAAACATTAGTCGAAGAAATCAACAAACGAATAACCGATGATGAGCGCGCATTTCTAGTATCGTTCAAAGAAAGAAAGCCTAAATGGGGCCTGTTGGGTATTGAAGGCGTACAAGATATGCCCGCGGTCAAATGGAAATTAGCCAATTTGGCGAAAATGAATGATGAAAAGCATAAACAGGCGGTTCATCAACTAAAAAGAATTGTCACAAAAGATGGATAACCTGATTCGTTTCATACAAACCGGAACCCTCCCGGACACCTCTTACACTTTTGTCCCTTTTGGATTGGGAAAAATCGAATTAATCAGCAAAAAGTAATAGTGTAGGCTTAACAGTATGTCGCAAAATATATATACTTTTTGCGACTGGTTTACTCAATTGTCCGCATAAACCTCAAAAAACCTCCTGCACCGGAATTTTCAACCCAAAAATCAATAATTCAAATTATTTTCAACAAAACCCTTGACTTTTCTGGTTTTTCATATTATACTTGTATTAGCAATCAGGACAATCAGGATATTCAGGACTAACAGGACAGGAGGAAAAATGAGCGCTTTGACCGTTGGAACCATAAACCTGGACCATTCAAACAAACAATCTTTGTATTTGCAGGTCAGCAAGATCATTGAAAAGAAAATAAGAAACAAAGAAATCCTTCCGGGAGAAAAACTTCCGGCTTATAAAGTGCTTTGTGAAACGTTTAAAGTCAGCAAAGATACCATGCAGGACGCCCTGACAAGTTTAGCCAATGAAGGTTATATAGCCTCCAGGCCCAGGTATGGGACCGTTGTTTTAACTTCAACACCAAGTTTAATAACAGACTTAAAAAAGAAAAACGAGCTTTGCATTGTAGCCTGCCCGTCTTCTGCCGCAGGCACCGGAAACACCTCAACGAACTATTTTGCCTATAATGTTATAAGGGGAGTGGAGAGGGCGGTAAGGGAAAAAGACATGTACCTGCTCTACAGCACCTTTGAGGATTCCGAATTTTCCTTCAAAGGGAAAGAAGGGGATATCGCCGGACTGATATTGACGGGAAATGTAACCCTTGGCTGCCTGAAAGCAATTAAAAAAATGAAAATACCTTTCGTATTAATAGGAGACCTTTTCCAGCAGACAAAGACACAGGAGAATGCTGATATCATATCCAATGATGATTTTAACGGGACATATCTGGCTGCGAAACATTTGATTGAGCTTGGGCATACAAAAATTGCCTACGTTGATACGAAAACAGATAAATATTCCTGGGATATAGACTATTTTAACGGCTACCAGCATGCTTATAAGGAAGCAAATCTAGCGCTGGATAAAGAGCTTGTAATTGAAACAGGAAAAACCAGCGAAGAAGACGCTTACTCTGCGGTAAAAAAGTTTTTGGATAAAAGGCTCCCGTTCACCGGCTTGATTTGTTTGAAGGGAAAGCTGCTTCCGGGTATAATGAAAGCCCTTGATGAGAAGGGATTGAAAATACCGCAGGATATAAGCCTGATAAATAACAGCCCGGAACCCCCTTTAACATCGATCACTGCTGATTTGGAAGACATGGGTAGGACTGCCGTGGAAAGAATTTTGGAAAGGATCACAAAACCTGAAACCTGGCACCCGGAAAGAATAATAGTCCCATATAAATTAGTACCTGGTAATTCTACAAGAAAAATAAATGATGTCCAGGAGGAAAGACATGTTTAAGTACGAAAGTTTTTTCCTAAAATCATTTTTAATAGTTATTTCCATAATCTGTTTTACCGCTCTTTCGCAAGGCGCCTACAACTTATTGCCCTGGTCAACCAACACCGACCCTTCGGACGTGTACAAAACACGCACCGAAGACGTAACATCCTCATCGCACCCATACTCCATCGTGCAGGGCGGATGGGTGGACGGGGCAATGTATTGGTATCCTTTCCCACAGTGGGCAGGCGTGGGTGAAGTCCCGCCAGCATGGGAGTCAAACAGACAGGTCAAACTGGAAAATATAGGCACCACCGACGTGATCAACCCCTGGGTTTCCAACGGCCGCAACCTTTTCAGAAACAAAGCGGAAATAGTCAGCACTTGCATAGGGAACCTTACCGACGACAGGGAAAAATGCCTTGCGCTTTATAACAAAATATCCACAATGCAGAGGCACATGGGAGGCAACAGCGCCGAGATCAAAATACCTGTCAAGGCGCTTAACGTGTACGGCCACAACAACTGCACCGATGACTCCACAGTAATGGAACTATTGTGGCACCAGATGGGGTATTCCCAGACAGGGACCGGTTTTACTACAGCACACAGCGTTTCACAGGTATATTACGGCGGCAGGTGGAATATGTTTGATTCTGACATGACGAACATCGCCCTGAAGCGGGATAACTTCACGCTTGGGTCCGGGCAGGAACTGGGCTATGACCACGACCTTATCAAGCGCAACCACCAGCAGGGCATGCTTAATCCTGACGGAAGGGCTATTGATGAAGACCAAGCTTGCTATTATATAAATGACACCTCTTTTGTAGACATCAACCGGGCAGGCGGGACCGCCTTACCTAATGATTCAGCTGTTAGCATGAACCTGACACTGCGCGCCAACGAAGCTATAACCTGGAGATGGGGGCATCTGAATCCCGTCAAGTATTTTAGGGGAACCGACGGGCCTGCGACTCTTACTGTTCCAGATTATATATGCAACGGGCTATGGGAATACAATCCTGATTTCACAAATGATACAGTATGGCGAAACGGCGCGATAACCGTTACCAGCATAACAAATACCGGCGGAGTGCTAACAGCAACGTCAGGCACGGGCACCATAATTTGGAAAATAACCGTGCCATATGTGATTGTCGGAGGAAGCTATACTACAATCGGAAGCGGCGCGGTGTTTTCAATATCCTGGGATAACAGCGCATGGACAACTTTAAGCAGCAATAGTCTTGACAGCAATTTTCCTTCAAACGGCACTACAGCGCGCTATAGTTATTACCTTAAATGCGAGTTATCCGGCAGCGCAACATTGAGCGGCCTGCAAGTAACAAACGATATGCAGATGGCTCTTTTGGCGCTGCCTGGAATGCGGTTAGGGACAAACGGTTTCACGTATACTGATGAGAGCGCAAGCAGAAATGTCAGGATCACGCACGAATGGGTAGAAAGGTCAGCCAACCATCCGCCGAACCCACCTGCTTCCGCTACATACCCGGCTAACGGCGGGGAAAGTGACGGGACCGATGTTTGCTTCAAATGGAACACCGCAAGCGACCCGGACGGTGACGGGATAACGGATTACAGGTTCCAGCTTTCAGAATACTCCGATATGCGATGGC
>MGVM01000038.1:0-4040 GCA_001800495.1 Elusimicrobia bacterium RIFOXYB2_FULL_48_7 | reverse complement strand
TTTGACAAGCTTGTTTCAAGGACAATAGACACAGGTAAGGCTCAGTTAACACTTCCGTACCCGGGGCTCCTGACTCCTGATAGGGCCTACTACTGGCGCGTCAAGGCAATAGATAATCACGGGGCGTGGGGTGAATGGAGCAATACATGGAGCTTCACTCCGCGTGGGCCCGATTACCCAATTAACGTCATTATGGACACAACGACAGTTCCCGGAACCGGCACTCTTAAATGGAGCGCAAATCCTGTAGGGCGGGCACCGGCTAAATACAGGATTTATGGGAGCGACGAGAAAGGATTTACGGTAAGCGACAGCACCTACACCGTCCGCACAGGCGCCACATCATCGCTTGGCACAAATTACAATTCAACATTTAAAAACGCGATATTTCCTTCGAACTTTGTTGCTGAAACCACCGCAACACAGTTGGACGTTATCGGCCCCGCAATATCGCTTCCTAATACGAACAAGGCGTACTACCGCGTGGTTGCGGTAGATGCAAACAATAAAAGGAGCTGGTCGAATACGCCTGCGCTCCAAGGCCGTTTATTTATAGCGTACCGGTAACAACAGCCCAAGTAGGCCAGCCGTACCTTTACCAGGCGCAGACTGTCCGTTCATTAGGAGATCTGTTCGGCTATCCTGGTTCTTTCAGAAACATAGAAAGCCCCAAATATACGCTTACCCAGGCGCCGGCATGGTTAAACATTGACCAAAATACAGGGATACTCTCGGGCACCGCAGGCGCTAGCGGTATGGTAACCGTCTCTGTCATAAATGTCCGCGTGAAAGACATATACAGGCTTTATATAACCTCATACATACAGTCCACAACTACATCAACCGTCGGCCCTTTTACCCAACAGTTCTATGTAAATACTGGCTCAGGTGACACAACTCCGCCCTCGAACATTTCCGCTGTACGTGATGGGACCGGGAATGACGCTAGCGCCACATACTCAACCACCACCCTTTCAGCAAACTGGGACGTGTCAACAGATACTGACAGCGGCGTTTTCTCATATAAATATGCAATCGGCACGACGGCGGGGGCAACGGATGCCGTCGGCTGGCTGTCGGTCAGCACAAATACTGTAACGAAAACCGACTTGAGTCTCACGATTGGCACGACATACTATTTCAGCGTAGCCGCAATAAACGGCGCCGGGCTGCAGAGCATAGCAACAACATATTCAAACGGACAGTATGTAGCATTAGACGGCACTCCTCCCAGTGCCCCGGGAATTGTAAGGGACGGGACAACAGCCGGGGTGGATGCTTCGACAACATCATCAGTTATCCAACTGAGCGCCAATTGGACAGCAGGCGCTGATGCAGAATCAGGGATATCAGGGTACCAGTACGCAATCGGAACCACGGTAAGCGGGGCTGATGTTTCTACGTGGACAACTATCGGAAATGTTTTAACAATCACGAAAAACAGTTTAAGCTTGAGCGTAGGAACCACTTATTATTTCAGTGTAAAATCAATCAATGGAACAGGATTAGTAAGCACTACAGGAACAAACTCAAACGGCGTGGTCGTAATCAGCACAGCGGATGTTACTGCGCCAAACCCTCCGGGAATTGTAAGGGACGGCGCGGCCTTCGGCACGGATATATCTTCAACCCTTGCAAGCACAACACTATCAGCCAACTGGACAGCCGGGACCGATCCTGAATCCGGTATTAACGGGTATCAGTATGCAATCGGAACTACTGCCGGCGGAACTAACGTTGCGGCGTGGACAACAGTAGAGAACGTGCTGACAGCAACAAGGAACAGTTTGACGCTGGTTGCAGGAACGACATATTATTTTAGCGTGAAATCAATCAATGGCAATAACCTGGTAAGTACTACCGCCACCAATTCAAACGGCCAGTATGTAGTGGCGATAGATACCAGTGATACAACACCGCCTCCAAACATAACAGTAGTAAGGGATGGGACCGGAACGGATGTCACGTATACAACATCAACCACACAGCTTAGCGCAAACTGGGATGCGGTAATTGACCCGCAAAGCGGCATAGCAAGGTACTGGTATGCTATTGGTTCTATTTCCGGGGATAGTGATATTGTTGTATGGACCGACAACGGGCAGTCAACAATATTAAATGCAGCCGGATTAACATTAACAGAAAATGTGACTTACTACGTAAGCCTAAAAGCAGAAAATGGTGTTGGGATGCAAAGCGCTTTGCCGGCAACATCCAACGGTCAGGTAGTGTTGATAACACAAATTCCTCATTCAACACCACCTGTGGTTTCAGGGATAACAGCGCAGAACATAACCCAGACAGAAGCGGTAATAACCTGGGCAACGGATGAACCAGCCACAAGCCTTGTGGAATACGGCAGTTCAATAAATTACAATAAAACCACTACCCTGGATTCTACATATGTTACAGCCCATAGCATAACTTTACCAAATCTAACCGCAAATACTGTTTATCACTACAGGGTAATAAGCAGGGATGCATCCGGCAACGAGACTGCCTCGGCGGATTACACGCTCACAACACTTCCGGCACCAACACAGATAAACCCCGAAATCCACGCCTACCCGAACCCGTTTAAAATATCCGGCAACAACCCGATGAAATTCAGGATAGCCGGGATGACAGGCGGGGAAGTTGGTATTTACACAATCAGCGGGCGGCTGATAAAGAAACTCACGGGTACCGGCGTGGAAATAATCTGGAATGGAACCAATACTGACGGTGAAAAGGTAGGCAGGGGAATTTATATTTATAAAATCACCAGCAGTTCAGGTGAAACCATAACAGGGAAACTGGCACTTACAAAATGATAATCAGAATTTATTTTGTTATTAGCGTATTAGTATCTGCCCAGCTGTGTTATGCAGCGCCTAAAATTAATTTAAAGTTTGACGACCTGACCGGGGGAAACTGGGCGTCTTTTCAATGGTTAACAAATACCTGCAGCTCAAAAGGCGCGAAGGCAGATGTAGGCATCTTCGCGAAGACGCTTGAAACGGGATCGCAGGCGTACATAGACTATGTCAAAAGCTTGTGTAATGACACCACTACGTATGAAGTATGGATGCACGGGTATTCTGGCAGTAGCGCTGAATTCAACGGTTCATCATATACGTATCAAAGGTCTGCGTTTGATCAATCCAGGTTTAACATGCTTCAAAAATGCGACTGCCTTATGAGATCCTTTGGAGAGCACGATCAAGGCGGAAATGCAACAACCATACAGGTTTTTGCCGAAGACCCGTTTTTAAAAGTATGGATATATCCTTATCGTGCAAATAGTTACGGAACAATCCCACCCGATGCCAATATACTACCTGACAGGTTCGTATTGATAGAGCCTCAATTAAGTCCAGGAACGATAATTGATACCGCTACTTTTGTAACTAATTACAACCAGTATTCTTACAAACCGTATTTGTCGCTCCGGGGGCATCCATGGGGATGGGATGCAGCCAGCAGGAACAGGTTTGCCTGGATTCTGGATTATTTGAATTCACAGGGCGCAATATATTTCACTGCCTATGAGTATTATAAAGAACTAAAGGGGATTACAGACACTACGCCGCCGCAGTTGCCGACAGGGGTTTGGCTTCTCCGAGTTGACAGCCAGACGATAAATATTACATGGAGTCCTTCGGTTGACAACGAGTCTGCAGTAGATGGGTACAAGATTTACCGGAACGGGAATTTCATCGCTATAACATCAAACACATACTATACAGATGCAACGTTTGCCAGCTTGCCGGACACTACACAATACCAGCTGGGCGCAATAAACAGGGCAAACTTGAGTTCAGCTAAAAGTACAGCAGTATCTTTTGTCATAATGAATGACACTACGCCACCCGCAGATGTACCTATTGTACGGGATGGGACTGGAGCAGACATTGTAACTATTTATTCAACCACACAATTGAGCGCGAACTGGGATACAAGCACGGATACAGACAGCGGCATTTCCGGCTACAAGTACGCAATTGGCTCAACTCAGGGTGGGACCGAAGTTGCGGCGTGGACAACCATCGGCAACATAA
>MGVM01000037.1:8652-12099 GCA_001800495.1 Elusimicrobia bacterium RIFOXYB2_FULL_48_7 | reverse complement strand
CCGGCTGAGCCGGCGCGTTTTTAGCGGTATTTTCGGCAGTTTTATATGCCGGGGCATCGCTTCCAGCGATTGAATGGCCTGTCCCGGGATTCTTAACCGCAGGCGGAGTGTCTCCGGAGGGCTGGCTGTCAGCCGGGCCGGACGGGCCTCCCAGGTTTTTTTCCATCGCGCTCAATTTGTCAATAAGTTCGTCAATTCCCGCGGTCTGCTGCATGAGTTTCAGGGCGTAGAGCTCGAATATCAGGCGCGTGTTGTCGCTGAAACGCATTTCCTCTATACAGCGGTTTGCGAGGTGAAGGTTTCGCAGAAGGATATTATCCTGGAACATGCCCTTGTGCTTCTTAAGGGATTCCATTTCATCCGGAAGTATCGATTCCGGCGCGTTTTTTTCCAGGTCTATATAATTTGTAAACACGAGTTTCCTGAAATATTCCCTGGTGTCCCTGCCTATCTGCAGGAAATCGTATCCCTCGGCTGCTATACCCGCGATCTTTTCCAGGATTCCCTTCGCGTCTTTGGCCAGGATCAGGTCCACGATTGATGAAACCATCTCAAGCGGGCTAAGGCCGATCAGTTCCCGGACGGTTTTGTCGGTAATCTTATCGTCAGGGGAAAACGATATCACCTGGTCCAGCATGCTCAATGAATCCCTCAGCGAACCGTTTGAGATCTGGGCTATAAGCTGGAGCGCGCTCTTGTCTATGTCGAATTTTTCAAGTTTTGAAAGTTTTTCCAGGTGCGTGGAAATTTCCACGGCAGAAAGCGGCCTGAATTTGAACCTCTGGCAGCGGGAAAGTATTGTTAACGGTATTTTCTGCGGGTCAGTGGTCGCGAGTATGAAAATTACGTGTTCCGGAGGCTCCTCAAGCGTTTTAAGGAGCGCGTTGAAGGCGGCGTCCGTGATCTGGTGGGCTTCGTCGATTATGTAGACTTTGTATTTGGATGATGAGGGCGCGTACTGCACGTTTTCGCGCAGGGAACGGATCTCCTCAATGCCGCGGTTTGACGCGCCGTCGATTTCCTGCACGTCTATGGAGTTGCCGTCGGCGATTTCCTTGCAGTTCGGGCACTTGCCGCACGGCTGGGAGGCTTTCCTGTCAACGCAGTTGAGCGCCTTGGTGAAAATCCTGGCGGTGGTGGTTTTGCCGGTACCCCTGGTCCCGCTGAAAATGTAGGCGTGCGCTATCCTGTTTTTTTCTATCGCGTTTTTCAGGACTTCACTGATATGTTCCTGCCCGACAAGTTCGTCGAAATCTTTCGGCCTGTATTTGCGTGCGAGGACTAAGTATGACATGTGGAAATTATACTTTATTTAACGGGTTAAAAGCAACCGGGCGCGGCGGGCGGTTTCCGCCGGGTTTACCTGGCCCGGCATTACGCTTGCCGGCGTTCCCCTGCGCGGAGAGTACCTGAATACGTGGAGCTTGTCGAATTTGCAGCGTTTTACGAATTTAGCGGTATTGTTGAACTGTTTTTCTGATTCGCCGGGAAAACCCGCGATCACGTCAGTGGTTATTTTCACTCCCGGGACTTCAGAGTATATTTTTTCGAGTTTTTTCATGAATTGTTCCGCGGTGTAGGGGCGTTTCATTTTTTTCAGGATATCGTTATCACCGGATTGCAGAGGAATGTGGAAATGGGGCACAATCCTGTCAGTGCCGGCCATGATTTTGAGCAGTTCATCAGTGATTTCGCCTATTTCCAGGGAAGAAAAATGAATTTTGATGTTTTCAAACCGCGCGAGGATATTTTTAACTAGTTCCGTCAGCCCAAAACCCCCGCTGCTCCATTTTCCCAGCCGTATGCCGCAGAGAACGACCTCACTGTAGCCGTTTTTGACAAGCGCTTCTATTTCATCAAACAAAACATCCTCAGGCTTGCTCCAAAGTTCCGGCCGGACGTGAGGAACAATGCAGTAACTGCAGAAAGCGTCGCAGCCGTCCTGGATTTTCACGAAAGCGCGGGAATGAGCATGGAAGGTGTGGATGATGTCTTTGCGAGGGCGAAGCCCGCGGCAATCTCGTTTTGTGATTGCTTCACACTCCCAAACTACGGGAGGTTCGCAATGACGTCTAATCTTTGATTTATCCGCGCAAACAATGATATTTGGAGAAATTTTGCTGATTTCTTCCGCGGAAGCGGCCGCGTAACAGCCGGTCACTATGATTTTCGCGTCTGGGCGGGCATCGCGAAGTGCCCTGCGAGCAACCTGCCGGCAATCCGCATCAGCTTTGTGGGTCACCGTGCAGGAATTTATCACGCAGATATCTGCTTCCTTAATATTTTCCGTGAGTTCATTGCCGGGCGCGCAGAGCTGTTCCCTTAACAACTGGGTTTCGTACTGGTTGACCTTGCACCCGGAAGTGTAGAAGTAGATTCTCACTTAACAACCCTATTAAGTATTGTGTCCCCGGAATAGAGTTCGCTGTGGATGATGCTGAGGCATGAAATGGCTGCGGTTTCGGCGCGGAGGATATTCTGGCCCAGTGAGAAAGTCTTAAGCCCGGCGCCTTTCGCGAGGATGATCTCTTTTTCCGTGAACCCGCCTTCAGGGCCCAGGAACAAATTGACGGTTTTCACACTGCCGCGTTCTACAGAATTCAGCGTTTTTTTCAGTAAATTTTCAATGGGCTCGGCTTCGTAGGCAATGAGGTTCAGGGACGCGGGCTCAATCGAGGAAACTGCCTGCGGGAATTCCGCTATATCCCCCAATTGCGGTATTTTTTCGCAGTCGCACTGCTTGACCGCGGACACTATGATTTTTTTCCATCTTTCCATTTTCGCGTTTACTTTCGGGGCATCTATACGGGCCATGGTGCGCTCGGTGAGGATGGGGCTGATGATGTCCACGCCTACTTCGGTGGCTTTTTCAAGCATCATCTCGAAACGTTCCATATTTATCAGCGACGGGAACAGGCGGACGGTGTAATCCCTTTTTTTATAAATGATTTCTTTTATTATTTTGCCCTGGACCTCGATAATATCTATTTTAGTGACCTCGCCCAGGTAATGCTTGTCTATCCCGTCAAAAATATTGATGGTTTCCCCGGGTTTTATCCGCAGGACCTTGGTGAGGTGCCAGAGCTCGCTGGAATTTGTTATCTTGAAGTTTTTTCCGGTTATGTCTTCAGGGGAGATTAAGTACTGTGGCATGGCTACTTGTTGAGCGTCCTGTTGAATTCCCTCAGCAGTTCTTTCTGCAGTTCGGAAAGTTTCACGGGCACGTCTATCACGACTTTCACGTAGAGGTCGCCGCGCCTCTCGGTGTGGACATTGGGCATCCCTTTTTCCCTTATGCGGAAATTCTTGTTGGTCTGGGTACCGGCTGGTATTTTCATCTTGATCTTATCGTCAAAAATAAGCACATCCACCTCGCCGCCGAGCGCCGCCGTAGGAAAGGTAACTTTCACGCTGGAGAAAAGGTCGTCATTCTTGCGCTGAAAATCA
>MGVM01000037.1:4707-8612 GCA_001800495.1 Elusimicrobia bacterium RIFOXYB2_FULL_48_7 | reverse complement strand
CGGGGCCGCCGCGCTCGCCGGCCTCGCCCTTGCCGCGCACCCTGATACTGGTGCCGTTGTCCACGCCTTTGGGGATCTTTACCGTTATCTGCTCGCTCTTTCTTAATTTGCCCCTGCCCTTGCAGTCACCGCAGGGTATTTCTATTATTTCCCCTTCGCCGTGGCACCTCTGGCAGGGCTGCGAGAAAGTAAAAAAACCGCCCATTGATGCGGTCTGCTGGCCGGTTCCCCTGCAAACAGGGCAGGGTTTCTTGGCGGTCTTCGGCTCCGCGCCGGACCCCTTGCAAGTCTGGCATGTTTCTGTTTTATAATACTGTATGGGTTTTTCAACCCCGTTGAACGCTTCTTCAAGGGTAATCATCTGCGGGATTTCCAGGTCAGACCCGCGGGCCGGTCCCCTTTTTGTGCGCCCGGCGCCCCTGGCCCCGCCGGCATTCCCAAAAAAGTCGAATATGGTGCCGAAGAAATCCTCGCTGGTGCCCCTTCCGCCGCCGCCTATGTCGTGGTAAATGCTGTCAAAATCAACTCCGCGGAAAATATCCTCGTTTGAGTAACTGCCGTCAATCCCGGCGTGCCCGTACTGGTCGTAAAGTTTGCGTTTTTTATCGTCGGACAGGACCGCGTAGGCCTCGGTTATCTCCTTGAATTTTTCCCGGGCCTCGTCTTTTTTATCAGCGGCCACCCTGTCAGGATGGTGCTGGACAGCAAGTTTCCTATAGGCCTGGTCAATATCGCTTTTCTGGGCTGATTTTGTTATGCCCAGAATTTCGTAGTAATCTTTTTTAGTGCTCATTAAGTTTTTTTACTTGTTTTCCTTGAACTCGGCGTCAATTACATCGTCGCCGCCAGGTTTTTTACCCTCTCCCGGCTGCTCACCGCCCTGCCCGGAGCCGCCTTCGGCCTGCGATTCCTGCTGGGGTCCCGCGCCGGGGCCGCCCTGACCGGCTCCGCCAGCCTGTTGCTTCGTGGCTTCCTTGTAGACAACCTCGGCAAGTTTGTGGGCTGACTTCGTCAGATCTTCCTTTGCCTTGTTGATCTTGCCTGTATCATCGGCTTTCAGGGCTTCTTTCGCGTCATTCAGCGCCCTTTCAAGTTCCAGCCTTTCATCCTGGGAAATCTTGTCGCCGTGCTCCTTGACTGTTTTTTCCGTATGATAAACCAGGTTGTCCAGCTCGTTCCTGGCCTCAATGACCTCTTTGCGTTTTTTGTCTTCATCGGCGAACTGTTCCGCCTGTTTAACGAATTTATCAACATCTTCCTTTGAAAGCTTGGTTGAAGCGGAAACCGTGATATGCTGTTCCTTCTTGGTTCCCAGGTCCTTGGCGCTGACGTGGAGAATGCCGTTTTCGTCAATGTCAAAGGTGACTTCTATCTGGGGCACTCCCCTGGGCGCTGTGGGAATGCCGTCAAGCGTGAACCTGCCTAAACTCACGTTGTCGTTTGCCATCGGCCTCTCGCCCTGGAGCACGTGCACGTCAACTGACGGCTGGTTATCGCTTGCGGTTGAGAAAACCTGCGATTTCTTTGTCGGTATTGTGGTGTTCCTGTCTATGAGCCGCGTCATCACGTTGCCAAGCGTTTCAAGGCCCAGCGAAAGCGGGGTAACGTCAAGCAAAACTATGTCCTTGATATCGCCGCCGATAATTCCCGCCTGGATAGCCGCGCCCAGCGCAACGCATTCCATCGGGTCCACGCCGCGTTCCATTTTTTTGGCTACGTGGGCCTCTACGAATTGCTGTACCATGGGCATGCGGGTCGGGCCGCCCACCAGAATGATCCTGGAAATATCCTTCCCGGCTAATTTACCGTCGTTCAGGGCCTGGTCTATTGACGCCGCGCACCGATCAACTATAGGTTTCACTATTTTTTCAAGCGTCGCGCGGGTGAGTTTCAGGGTTAAATGCTTCGGCCCTGAAGCGTCAGCCGTGATAAACGGCAGGTTTATATCTGTCTCAAGCACGTTTGAAAGCTCGATCTTTGCTTTTTCAACAGCTTCTTTCAGGCGCTGTAATGACATCTTGTCGTTGCGCAGGTCAATGCCGTTTTCTTTTTTGAATTCGCCCGCGACGTAGTCGACAAGCGAGTTATCCATGTCCGTGCCGCCCAGCTGGGTGTCGCCGCTGGTGGAAATAACATTGAACCCGCCTTCCTTCCAGAAGTTCATGATGGTCACATCCAGCGTTCCGCCGCCAAGGTCGAAAACCATTATCTTTTCTTCCGAGCCGGCCTTATCAATCCCGAATGCCAGGCATGCCGATGTGGGCTCGTTGATAATACGCACCACGTCGAGCCCTGCGATCGCCCCTGCATCTTTTGTCGCCTGGCGCTGGTTATCGTTGAAATACGCGGGCACCGTTATCACGGCCTTGTCAACTTTTGTGCCAAGGAATGCTTCCGCGTCCCTTTTTATTTTCTGCAGGATAAACGCTGAAAGCTGCTGCGGTGTGTATTCTTTGCCATAGATTTTATACTTGAAATCCTGGCCCATTTTCCTCTTGAAAGCGGTAACCGTGCCTTCCGGGTTTGATACCGCCTGCCTGCGCGCCGGTTCGCCTACCAAAAGCTGGCCGTCTTTAGTGAACGCCACGTATGACGGGAACGCCTTTCCGCCTACGGAAACGCCTTCCGCCGCCTGTATTATGGTGGCCTTTCCCGCTTCCAGGAAAGCCGCCGCGCTGTTGCTTGTGCCTAAATCAATTCCAATAATTCTGCCCATATGTTTGTCCCCCGAGTTGGATGAGGTCCAAAAACCCTGCGAAGCAGTACCTTATTGGTTTTTGGGCCCGTACCTATTTTCCTTGTTCAGATTCCTTATCTTCTTCCTTTGCGCCCTCTGTTTCCGGAGCGGCTTCCTCAACTTTATCCTTCGCGACTATCACTTTTGAAGGCCTAAGAACATATTCGTCGTAAGTATAACCCTTCTGTATCTCCTTTATTATGATGCCGTCTTCCTTGCCGTCAACATGCTCGTAACCTATTACTTCGTGGTAAGCCGGGTCGAACCTGGCGCCAACCACATCGAGATGTTTTACACCCTCTTTTTTCAGGAAACTGTTGAACTCCTTTTTTACCAGCTCCACGCCGTGTATCACGTTCTTGATGTCCTTCTGGTTTTCGGCAGTGTTCCAGTGGCGCAGGGATTCAAGCGCTTTTTCAAAAATATCCTCGAAATCCAGCACCTTTGACAGCACGCTTTCCTTGCCGAGTATGTACCTGTGCTGTTTTTCCTTCTCTACGCGTGTGCGGTAATTGTCGAACTCCGCGCGCAGGCGCAAAAGCTGGCTATTGAACTCTTTTTCCCGGCTTGCAGGCTCTTCCCTGGAGACTATTCCGGCCGGTCCGCCCGAAGCGGGAGCCTTGAGCTCTTCTTCAGTTATAAGCCCCTTGTCCTTCGCGTGCTTGTGCTCTTCGGGCGGCTTATCGTTTTCTTTTGGCGTGTCCTTGAATATGCCCATGTTGTTTAGATGCCCCGTTTTGAAAAAGGTTTCACCCTAAATTCTTCTTTAACAGCTGGCTGGTCATTTCACCCACCAGGTTCACTATGGCTATCATCCTGGAATACTCCATCCGCTTAGGGCCCATTATCCCCAGCACACCGAGGGGGCCGTTGTCAACGCTGTAGACCGTCTTGATGAATGAAAGCTCGTTAAGGGCGGGAAGCTTGTTTTCCTCGCCTATAGTTACCTTCACTCCCTTGATTTTTTCTATGTCCTTCTCCAACATGTCGACAAGCTGCCTTTTCTGCTCCAGCACTTTCATCAGGGAAGCCAGGTTATCGTAGTTTTTCCTGTCCAGCGCCGGCAGGATGTTGCTTGTCCCGTCAATGTAAAGCTGCTCGTTATCTTCGCCGGCCAGGCTCTTTGAAAACGCCTTTACAAATTCCTCCGAGACCTTTATGCGCCTTT
>MGVM01000037.1:1869-4692 GCA_001800495.1 Elusimicrobia bacterium RIFOXYB2_FULL_48_7 | reverse complement strand
TATCGTATATTTTGTGCTTGAACTCGCTTAAAAGCGTGCCGGAGTACTTTTCGTTGAAAATCTCGGAAACGTATCGAAGCATCCGTTCGTCCACCGGGCGGGCGGCGCTTATGACGTGGTGTTTGACAAGCCCTGAATCCGTTACCATCAAAACCATCACTTTGTCATCGGCAACCTTTATGAGGTCGAGGTTCTTTATCTTGTTGCGGTCCATTTTCGGCGTGACTATGAACCCCGTGTAATTGGACACCAGCGACAGCAGCTGCGAGGTCTTTATGAACACTTCATCCAGCTCGCCCATCCGCTGCCTGTATTCTCCCAGAATTTTCTTTTTTTCATCAACGGCGAGCTTTTGCAGGTCCGAGAGGTTGTCCACGAACCACCTGTAGCCCTTGTCCGAAGGGACGCGGCCGGAGGAAACGTGCGGGTGGGTAAGGAACCCCTCCTTGTCCAGGTCTGACATTATTTTCCTGATGGACGCCGTGGAAAGGCTTAACCCGTACTTCCTGATATTATCGGAACTTACCGGCTTGCCGGTGGTTATATACTGGTAGATTATCGTCTGCAGTATTTTCTTCTTGCGGGATTCGGTGATTTCGGGTTTTAGGATTCGCATAATTAGCAATCTAATGGTTCGACTGCCAAATTATACTACACAGGAGGGTAAAAGTCAATCCGAAGAATGCCACTTTTTATTGATTTTCTTCCTGGTTTTCCAGCCTGGAGAAAGACACGCCGCTTTTGAGGACTATTATAAA
This sequence comes from Elusimicrobia bacterium RIFOXYB2_FULL_48_7, assembly GCA_001800495.1. Lineage (GTDB taxonomy): Bacteria > Elusimicrobiota > Endomicrobiia > CG1-02-37-114 > XYA2-FULL-39-19 > OXYB2-FULL-48-7. The sequence goes on along the minus strand of MGVM01000037.1, from coordinate 3,934 downwards.
ACCCATGAGGGTTACAGGAAGCCAGCCGACAAGATGGTAAAGCAGGGCAAAACTCAACGCGATGCTTTTGCCTACCTTGAACATGCTCAGTGCCAGTATGCTGAAAAACTCCCACGTGCCGACATAGCCGGGAGACGAGGGGATGGTAACGCTTATAGACACTACAGCCACCACCATCAGGGCGCTCAAATATCCTATGTGTATGTCAAAGGCAAGGAGGCAGCAGTAAGCGGAAGACCCATAAATAGACCACAGAAGCGCCGTGAGCAGTACAACCAGCGCCAGCCGTTTTTTGTCCTTCAGGAATCCCAGCCCGGCGTAGAAATTGTTTATAAGGCCGTGGAGGCGCTTGCCGAAATTGCTGTTAGGGAGCAGCTTGTCGAACAATCCAACCAGTTTTTTCTGGAACCTCACCACGCTGTAAACAAACAGGAACAATCCCAGGATCACAAAAATCACGTTCACGCGGCTGATCTGGTCGGGCAGGAACACAAAAAACGACCCGAATACAAGGATTAGGGACGGCGGGATGATATCCGTCAGCCGCTCAAGTATTACCGTGGATAAAGCTGTGCTTTTGCTTATGTTGCCCTTAACGGACAGGAAATACCCCTGGGCGAAATCTCCCATCCTGAAAGGCAGGACGTTGTTTATGAACTGGCCGACAAAAGTCGCTTCAATGAAATTCCTCAGGGGTAGGCCCTGGTTGAGTATTATCCTCCACCGAAAGCTCCTTACGAATATTCCTACAAACGTGGCGGTAAAAGCAAGTATAAGGTAGCCCCATTTTACCCTGGCAATAGTGCGGAGGGTCTCTGTTATGTCAACCCGCCTGAACGCCAGGTATAAAAATACGATGCTGATTATAATTCCCGCAATGATCTGAAAATATCTCTTAAAACCTTTCATTTGGCCACCCTATCCTTTCATGAATCCATTAAAGTATTTTATTCTGCCTATCCAGTCGCCTATTTCAATTTTCCACGCCCGCACGTCCCTGTTAAACGGCGCTAAAACCAGGCGCGGGAAGAGCGAGCTGAAAAAACGCGAGCTTATGTTGATGTACCGGTACGCTTTCAATTTTATCAACAATGAATACAGGGATTTCGGCACAAGCGGAAGGTAGCAAAGGAAAGTCCTGAACTGGTAAAATGCCTTCACGTTGAATTTCACGCTTCCGCCAAGGAAATCCGACTGCAAAATCCCGTGGTTTATTTTATCAATATCTTCATCAGTAATCAAGTTTAATTCCCTGTAGACACCGACTATCTCTGTATTCGGGTAGAGGGTCATCCAGAAATATGTGACTACCCCGGGGCGGATGCGGTTGTAGAACTTCGCGGTTTCAAGCAGTTCGTTTTCCCCTTCGCCCGGCACGCCGGCGATCTGGTCGATGTTCACCCTGATATTATTGGCTTTAAGGTTTTTTATCGCCGCGGCTATCTGCTCGTTAGTGTCAGCCCGCTTCAGGTATTTCCTGCGGGTTTCCTCGTAACCGCTCTGGATGCCCACGGAAACATAAATACAGCCCGCCTTGCGCAATAATTTCGAGTTTTCCTCCGTGCACATCCTGGGATGGATGAACAGTTTGAACGGCACGCCGACCCTTTTGGGGTATATTTCAGCAAATTCGCGCAGCCATTCGGTGTTATAGGGAAAAACTTCGTCCCGGAAGAACACCAGTTCTGTTTCTTTTGAAACATTCTGATCTAATTCCAGCATTACGTTTTCAACGCTTCTTTTGCGCAGGTATTTCCCCTTATCCTTGTATATCCTGCGCAGGGAATTGTTGCAGCAGTAGGTGCAGGCGAACGGACAGCCGCGCGTGGAAGCGACATTCAACTGCCTTTTGAACGACGGCATAGCGTCGTAAAAGAGTTTTTTGTCAGCTAAAGGAAATTCATCAAGGTTTTCAATCAGGTTGGACATCTGATTCTGTTTTATCTCCCCCTTCGGGCCTTTCTTGAACCAGATATTGCTGATATCCAGCAGTTTGTTTTTGCGGTATTCTTCGGCGCGGTTGCAGAGCTCAAGCATGGCGTGTTCGCCCTCGCCGAGGCAGACA
>MGVM01000037.1:0-1855 GCA_001800495.1 Elusimicrobia bacterium RIFOXYB2_FULL_48_7 | reverse complement strand
CTCGTTTATGACTAATTCCGGAACGCTTGTGGCGTGGATGCCGCCGAAAATAATCGGCACATCCACTTTCTGCTTGATTTCTTTGGCAATCTCGCTGGCATACCTGTAAAAATCGGTGACGGCCGAGAAAGCGACAAAATCCGGCGGGTTATCGGCAATTTTCTTGATTAACTTTTCCTTGAAATCGCTGTATTTGAACTTTTTTTGGATTAATTTGATGTTCAGGTAGGGGTCTTCGGGAAGGATTGGCACAAGCACCAGTTCAACCCGGTGATTGTGCTTCTTGAGCATGGCAGAAATATACTCAACGCCTAAATGTTCGCATCCCGCGCATATGAACAATACTCGAGCCATGAATTCATTTTACAAAATACACTGGGTTAATTCAATTTATTTCTTCTCCAGGAATTCCTTTATTTCCAGGTCATCGGGTGATAATTTCACTGCTTTTTTCCAGACCGCCCGGCCTTCTTCCACCACCGACGGCTTTTCTTCCGCCTTACCCAGGCAGTAAAGAGCCGAACCCAGCCGCTTCAGGGCGAGCACGTTTTCGGGTTCAAGGTCAAGCACTTCCTTTGATTCTTTGATGGCTATGTCATAATGGCCGTCGTAAATATGGTTGAGCGCCTGGTAAAGCTTATAATCGACAAATGTCATTCCTTCCGGGATATCATCAAGCTTGGCGATATAAGGATACGCATCCTTAAGCATGGCGTAGAGTTTTTCAGGGAGTTCTTTATCAGCATCCGCGGATTTCTCGCGCGCGTAACGCAGTTTATTGATGGCATCCTTGGGGTCTTCAACCGGTTTAAGGTACGACATAAGGCCCTTTCTCATAATCCCTGACAGGTTGTCTTTGCCCTTAATTTCCTCCGTAATCTTTACTACCTTGTTCAGTTTATCCATTATTTTCTGCCAATCCCTTCTTTCGGGGTTTTCCATCAAAGTCAGGATCATCAGGTCTCTCGCGTCGGAATACCGGCCTGCTTTTACGCTCATGAAAACCTGGACAAGGTCTTTCTCTACCATATCGGCGATGTCGCTGTCCACGGCGATTGTTTCCGGTTTTTTCTCCTGCTCCGCCGCGGCAATGGACGCATCAGAAACGTTTGTTTCAACCTTTTTTTCACCGGAACTCCCGCCGAAACTGCGCAGGGTCAAAGACACTCTTTGAATTGAATCGAGATTGCTCATCAGGGTGTGGCTGATGTCTACCTGGAAATCGTTCAGCATGAAACCGAGGCCGAACGTGTAATTGTCCAGGTCGTAATTCATTTTTGACCCAAGCCGGACAGCCAGCAGGTTTTTATACACCCATTCCAGGCCCAGGTTCTGCTTCGGCGTGTCTTCCATGGATTTAAACGAATCAGCCGAAACCAGCAGCGAGCTGTACCTGGCGGGCTTGAATTTATACGCGGCTCCCGCCCTTAAAATCTGCGGAAGCGGGTCACCCTTGCTCATGAACTTCATTTCCCCGGCGTTGTTCTGCGCGCAAAACCCGAACGACAGCCCCTCTATATCCGGCTTGATCAAAACACCGATGTCAAAAGTCCCTGTCCCGGCGGAATAGTCCTGCATAAGCGTCGACTGGACCCATTTGACGTTCGCGCCCACGGAAAGGTTTTTGTTGCCCAAAGCGTAACCGCAGGTCAGGACATAGTCCTCCTCCGCCTTCACAAGCCGGTTGTCAATTTCAATGTCCCCCACCTGCAGGGAAAAAATACTGAACCCGAACGCGCCTATCCTCTCGGTATTTTTGACGTAACCCATGAATATGTGGCTTACATCCAGCACGCTTCTTACATACATCATGCTTGCCTGGCTGTCCTTTATATATGCCAGCCCGGCCGGGTTA
>MGVM01000036.1 GCA_001800495.1 Elusimicrobia bacterium RIFOXYB2_FULL_48_7 | reverse complement strand
GACCGCAAGAAACTTGACCTCAAAGGGTTCCTGGTTTCCGCCGCTCCGTATATCCTGTGCGGAATTCTCTGGGGGCTCTACATAATGCAGAACCTGGACGCCTTCAAATACCAGTTCCTGGGCAACGTGGGCGGGAAGTATTACCCGTCGCAGGCCGGTTTCAGCTGGGCAACTATTTATTCAGAGATCAGGTGGCGTTATCTCTTCGCTTACGGCCTCTCCAGCGACTTCCCCGCTTTCGCGAAATCGCTCCTCCTTTTATTATCCGTTTATATCGGCTCATTCATTTACACGGCGTTCAGGATTAAAAGCGACGAAAAGGCGCGCCCGGTGTTCCTGCTTACCCTGCTCTACTTTTTACTGCTTATGTTCCTTGTCGGCCACAAATGGACAACGTACCTCTGCCACATTGTCCCGCTTTACGCGGCCTGCGCGGCGATAACCTGGGGCAGCTTAAAAAATAAATTCGCGCGAAACACTTTCCTGGTTATTTTAGTAGCCGCAATGGGTGTTTCCTGCGGGGCGAACATTTACAGGGTAAAAAGGAACGATTATTATAAGTCATACCTGCCGGATATCACCGAAGTAAAAAAACTCATCGAGCCGGGCAAAACCATAAACACGCCGCTTGAAACTTTTTTCCACCTGGGGTTTGAAAATACCGTGGCCGACCACCGGCTGTGCTACTACAGCAAAAAACCGACGCATTACATAGTCACCGACAGCGAATTTGAAAAAGCGTTCAAGGTGCAGGAAAAGGAAAACCCGGAAATCTACAAACATATCCGGAAAACCATCGACAAGGACTACACGCTACTTTTTACGGGCAAAATATACAAACTCTACAAAATCAACAAGCCCAAAAATTAAACGGAGAGGTAAATAAAATGAAAGTACCCTATTCTTACCTTATGGACCAGTTTTCCAACCCAGACAAGATTCTTGCCGACATCCGCGAAGAGATCACTAAAAAAGCCGAGCTCACCATAGGGCCCCAGGTGGATGAATTTGAAAGGCAATTCGCCGCGCTTTGCGGCGCGAAGTACGCAGTCGGCGTTGCCTCAGGTACGGACGCCCTGTTTTTAAGCTTGAAAGCGCTCGGCATCGGAGCGGGCGACGAAGTCATCACCGCGCCCAACACATTTATTGCCACCGTGGGCGCCATTGTGGCATCAGGCGCGAAGCCGGTTTATGTAGATATTGACAAAGAGCAGTTCAACATAGACGCAAACCTCATTGAGAAAGCGATTACCAAAAAAACAAAGGCAATAATGCCCGTTCATTACGCGGGAAGCCCTGCCAACATGAAAAAGGTTATGGAAATTGCCAAAAAGCATAAACTGCTTGTAGTTGAAGACGCCTGCCAGGCAATAAGCGCGTCAATTGACGGGAAAATCGTAGGCAATTTCGGCTCGCTTGCCGGTTTCAGCCTGCACCCGCTCAAAAATTTGAATGTCTGGGGTGACGGCGGGCTCATTGTCACCAATTCAAAAGAACTAAGGGAAAAACTTATACTTTTAAGGAACCACGGCTTGAAAAACCGGGACGAAGTTGAGATTTACGGCTACAACAGCCGGCTCGACACCATTCACGCGATAGTGGGCCTGAACCTCATCAAGCAGGCGGAATTCATCACCAACACCAGGATAGCCAACGCGAAGAAAATCGACGAAGGCCTTGCGGACCTGAAAGAATACATTACAATCCCGGAACGCCTTAAAAATGTCCGCCATGTTTACCACCTCTACATAATCAGGGTAAAAAACAGGGATGGCCTGCTGAAATACCTCATTGATAACGGCGTTGAAGCGAAAGTCCATTATCCCATCCCGATGCATTTGCAAAACTGCAGCAAGAACCATGGATTAAAATATAAAAAGGGGGATTTTCCGATCTGCGAGGCCCAGTGCAAGGAAATAATTTCACTGCCGGTCCACCAGCACCTTTCAAGCGAGCAGGTTCAGTACACGATTGAAACGGTAAGGAAATTTTACAAGAAATGAACAAACACACTATTTTTATCACGGGCGGCGCGGGCTATGTCGGCGCGGTCCTCACTCCGAAATTGGTCGCGCTCGGGCACGACGTGCGCGTGCTGGACCTTTGCATTTACGGGGAAGAAGTTTTGGGCGACACGCTCAAGAAACCAAATTTCAAACTCTACAAGGGAGACATCCGCGACAGGAAACTCCTTGAAAAAGCCATTCCCGGCGCTGATACAGTCATCCATCTTGCCTGCATATCCAACGATCCCAGCTATGAGCTCAACCCGGATTTAAGCAAGAGCATAAACTACAACGCGTTCCTTGACATTCTGGATGTTTCCAAGAAATCAGGTGTTCAAAGGTTCATTTACGCTTCCAGTTCCAGCGTTTACGGCGTGAAAGACGTGGAAAACGTGACGGAGGATTTACCTCTTGACCCGCTGACGTATTATTCAAAATACAAAGCGCTCTGCGAGGAAGTTTTGCTTAAAGAACAAATTCCCGGCATGACATCAGTAATCCTCAGGCCGGCGACGGTGTGCGGATACTCCCCGCGGCTCCGCCTGGACCTCACGGTAAACATTCTCACCGCGCATGCCATCAAGAAAAACAAGATTACCGTTTTCGGCGGCGGCCAGAAACGGCCGAACATGCATGTTGACGACATTGTTGACTACTATATCGCCCTTCTGGACATCCCGAAAGAGAAAATTGCCGGCAAAATATTCAACGCCGGCTACGAAAACCACACCGTCAGCAAAATTGCCGAGATTGTCAAGGAAGCAATAGGCAAAGACGTGCCCGTGGAAACCGTTCCCACCGACGACAACAGGTCTTACCACATTTCCTCGGCCAAGATACAGAAAGAGCTGGGGCTAACCCCGAAAAGGACCATCAGGGACGCCGTCCTGGCCATCAAAAAGGCCTTTGACGACGGCACCATAAAGAACTGGGAAGACATCAACTACTACAACGTCAAAAAAATGAAATCCATCGGCCTGAAATAGGCCGTTTTTTTGTAGTTGCCGATTTATCGGCTGTTTTAGAATTTGTGTCATACCTGCATGTAGTAGGCAGGTATCCAGTTGTTTTAGTAAAGGTTATTGTAAGATGAACAAGAAGAAAATTGCTGGAATCATTTTTGGGACAATTGCCGGAATACTTGATGTGATACCGATGATGCTCCAGGGGTTAACATGGGACGCGAATATTTCGGCATTTTCAATGTGGGTAATAGTCGGGCTGATAATTTCTTCGGTTGACTTCAAAATGCCGCCTGTAATTAAAGGAATAATTGTTTCATTTCTGGTTTTACTGCCAACTGCAATTCTTATCGCATGGAAAGAGCCATTTTCCCTGTTGCCGATATCAATAATGACAATGATTTTAGGGGCACTTCTTGGATTTGCAATAGATAAAGCATAAATTCCGAAAATTCCGGGGACACAATACTTAACTCCCCAGGCGAATTATCTATTGTGTCCCAGAAATATTCTGTAAATGTTTGTGGCAGAATCCTTGAGAATTTCTTAGATAAAGGCTTTTGTAGAAATAATTTCCTTATGAATTTTGTAGCGGCGTGATTCATCACGCAATTATATGAAGTTATCCTAGTATTGTCCGATAAATCGGACCGCTACAAAAACTGAATCTAAATTCACTTAAGAAAGGTAGTAGAAAGGGAAAAGTTTAGCGTAATCTCAAAAGCCGCTGTTTCTGGAAGAAACATTGAAAAATTTATTTACAGACAGTATCAAGAAAAAAGGTAACAATTAAGCCGTTACAAGAGACCATCCCTCATAGATAGAACCAACCCAATAAATCGTTAGCCATCCTCACCCAAGCAATTTTTGGCAGGGGTATTGACAAGTTTGCGTTGGTTTTGTATAATACCTAACAAGTAAACAATGGTTAGGCAAGGAGGCCTTTATGCAAAGCATAGCGCAGTTGGAGAAAGACAGGGCAGGGGTGATAAACTCGCTGCCGGACTGGAGCAAGATAGTTCGTGGCAGCATGAGGAAGTATTACGGGACCTGCGGTAATAAGGGTTGCCGTTGCCACAAAGACAAAAAGCACAAGCATGGCCCGTATTGGTATGTGGCAGCACAATTTGGTGTAGGCAAACAGAAAGTATATCTGATAAGTAAAAAACACATAAAAGAAGCGAAAGCTGGTATGAAAGCATACAATGAGTTATGGGACAAGTTATGTAAAATAAGCACCATTAACTTGGAAATACTTAAAGCAAAAAAACATGGCTAAAAAGAAATACCGGTGCCGGGCCTGCAAGTGCCTTGATACTTATAAACTGGAGATACAAAAGTTAAGGGCGCAGAAAAAAGAACTTTTGTGCCGGAACCGGCAATTGGAGTATGAGCTAAGAGAAATAAAAGGATTAGTGTTCAAAGCTGATAACAGGCAAAAAGACAAGGATTCTATTGACCACCTGCCCAAAAAGCGCGGCGCCCCTGTAGGGCATATTGGCAGGACCAGGGGAAAGCCAGAGCGCATAGATGAAGAAATAGAAGTTTCTGTTGAGAAGTGTCCCTATTGTGGCAGCGAAGAATTAACCAAATGCGCCAGCCACGATGACCATATACAGGAAGATATAATAATGCCAAGGGTAAAAGTAACACTTTACCGGCATCACGGTTATTATTGCAGAAACTGCCGGAAAACCTCCCGGGGTCTTGGCAAGAACGAGTTACCGGGAAGTTATATCGGCCCTGGGGCGAAAGGTATAGCCAATTACCTGCATTACAAATCAGGGTTATCCTATGGCAAAATAGAAGATTTCTTTGACAGGTTTTTTAACTTGAATGTAAAAAAGTCATCCCTATACGGGTTTGACAATCAGGCAAAGCATAAGGGCAGCGTTATTTATGAGGACATTAAGAACAGCCTGAAAGAAACGAAGTATTTGCATGTGGATGAGACCGGCTGGCCCAATGACGGCAGGAACTTCTGGTTATGGTGTATGGCGAACAAAGACATGACGTTTTATTGCATAGATAGAAGCAGAAAATCAAGGGTGGTAAGGGAAAATATTGGCAATGACTATAATGGAATTATTTTAAGCGATTTCTTCAGTACTTATAATAAGTTGGCGGATACTTACAGGCAGCAGAAATGCCTGGTGCATCTTTTAAGAATAAATAAACGTTTGCTTGAGAGATTCCCAAATAGTTCAAGGGTAAGGGCGTTCTGCGCAAAACTCAAAAGACTTGTAAAAAAAATAATAGCCGTTAATAAGAATTCCCGCAAGTTTGACAAAATACAGTTCCTGGAAATACGAGGATATATAAAGTCACAATTAAAATCACTGCTATCCATACCTTTGCCTTATCCCGTCCCGGATAAATTCAGAAGAAAGCTCAAAAACAGGCAGCACGAACTTACGCTGTGCCTTGACCTGCCTCATATCCCTGCTCATAATAACTTCGTTGAGCGCCAGATCAGGCCTAATGTTATTTTGCGCAAGATTACTTTCGGGACACGCTCTATTGCGGGGATGGAAAATCATCAGACTATGATGTCACTTATACAAACTGCTGCCTCAAACAATTACCCTGTACTGGATTTATTGAAAGGTATCCATTCAGGACAAAACCTATCACTTAAACAACTGCAAAATTATTCCCCGTAGCACAACAGCATCTGCATATCTTAGTCAAATATGGATTCTTTGTGTCCGCAAGGGTATTCCCGTTCTTCTTGTAACGGCTTAATTGTTACGAAAAAAGTAACAATTCGTACTAGAATAGAGCATAAGAGTGTCAGCAATTGAAGGAAGTCGCATTGGTAATAACCTTGTATTATAGCCAAAAAATGTATATAATATCCTTGTAAATTGACCATTTAGTCGTTTTTGGTATGAAAATATGCAAAGAGATATAGAAAAAGACCTTCATCAATGGAAACAACAAAAAGATAAGCTTCCTCTTTTAATGAGAGGCGCCCGCCAGGTTGGCAAAAGCTATATCGTTGAAAAGTTTGGCGCACAGGAATTTAATAACACTGTAACTGTTAATTTTGAGCTTCATCCTGAATTAAAAGAATGTTTTAATACTCTTGAGCCCGGCGAAATAACAAACAAGCTTAAAATAATGCTGGGAGTGAATATAGATGAAAATACTTTACTGTTTCTTGACGAAATACAGGAATGCCCCAACGCGATAATATCTCTGAGGTATTTTAAAGAAAAGAAAAATCAAATTGCCGTGATCGGAGCCGGATCACTTGTAGAATTTGCATTAGATAAAAAAGATATCAGTGTTCCGGTAGGAAGAGTCCAGTATATATATCTTGAACCATTATCATTTGCGGAATTTTTAACCGCTTCCGGGAACGATCAGCTCAGGCAATACTTAAAAGAACTGCATTATAACAACGAAATTGATAACAGCATTCACCAAAAATTGGTGAAGGTGATCCGGGAATACCTTATAGTCGGCGGGATGCCTGCGGCTGTCAAGGAATACCTTGATACCAAAGATTTCACGCGGGTAAGCAGAATTCAAAACGCGCTGCTTCAGACTTACAGAAGCGATTTCGGTAAATACGCGAAGTTTTCTGAACAAAAATATCTTCAAAAAGTTTTTGACAAAGCTCCGCAGCTGGCTGGAGAAAGAATCAAGTATACGAACATTGACACTGAAAGCAAATCAAGGGACATTAAGAATGCCGTAAATCTTTTGTCGCTGGCAGGCGTAGTTAAGCAGGTGGTTTCCAGCGCAGCTTCAGGGGTTCCATTGGGAGCGCAGGCAAATGAAATGAAATTCAAGCTGAATTATCTGGATATTGGATTGCTGCAGAACGCCTGCGGATTGCAGGCAAAACTTTTAATGGATACAGATATCATGCAAATAAATTCCGGCGCTGCGGCAGAACAATTTGTTGGACAGGAGCTGTGCGCTTATGAAGACCGCTATATGGACCGCCGGCTCTTTTTTTGGGCGCGCGACAAGAGAAACAGTTCTGCGGAAGTTGATTATGTTTGTGATATAGATTCGCGCATAATCCCTGTTGAAGTAAAGGCAGGCAAGTCCGGTTCATTAAAATCACTTAAGATATTTCTGGAAGAAAAGAAAACTCCCTTTGGGATCAGGTTTGCGATGGATAAACTTTCCTTTTATGACAAAGTTCTTACCATTCCCATGTATATGATAGAACAAATGCATCGTTTAGTGCGGGAGATAAACGATACAGGACGGGCGTAATTCAGGGGAAATTCCGGGGACACAATACTTAACTCCTCAAGCGAATTTAATATCGTCTCCTAGGTAGGAATCCTTAAAATGAAGCAATGTATTTTTATAAGCAGTGTACAAAAAGAACTCTCACAGGAACGTATGGCTGTTCGCGATTTTATTAAAAGTAACGAGAGAGTTGATAATACATACATTGAAAAAGCCGGTTCCGGCACTATGGATATATATGAAAACTGCCGTAAAGCTGGAATAAAGCCTCCTCGCTTCCGTCTTGATTCCGGTACTTTTATACTTACAATCTGGAGAAAATTTTCCGCAACAACTCAATCACATCCAAAATCGGGGGTCAAGTTACCGACCCAGTCGCCGACCCAGTCGACCGAGCCAGTCGTTCGTCTTTTGAACCTGCTGAAAAACAATGAATTATCCTCAAGCGAGTTACGTTCATCATTAGGCATCAGGCACCGCCCCACTTTCAGGGAAAATTATCTGCATCCGGCCTTAAAGGCAGGATTAATTGAGCATACTATACCGGGCAAACCGTCCAGTAGGTTGCAAAAGTACCGGATTACAAACAAAGGCCGGGAGCTTTTGAAATGAGCAAAAAACAAAGTTATAATTCAAAAATATGGAAATTCTGGAATTCCGGGGACACAATACTAAACTGCCTGGCGAATTTGTCTCCCCGGAATAACTGAATGGGGTAAATAAGTGCTGATAGACAAGTCCGACACCGGAATCTCCGGAATCTGGAAGGCAAATAGACATATTTTCTCAGAGCTGAAACACATGAAACAAATACAATTATTGTCATTAATAGCACTTTTTATAATTACATCAAGTAATTACTGTTTTTCCCAAAACTGGGGAAGTTTTATGAAGGGATTTGCAGAGGGGATGAATAAAAAAGATAATTTTACTGAAAATATGAAAAACCAGTATGAACTGAATAAACTAATCAAAGAAGCAAGTAAAACCTTGTATTTACAAATACCGGTAAGAGATATAAAAAATAATGAATTAAACAAGACTGTTGCGTTAATAAAAATGGATTCTGATAAATATGATTATATATGGTTTTATGATCCAAGTATAGGTTTTATAAGTACGTATTATTATAATACTCCTGAAATGAAAAGCGTGTTATCAGCCCAAAATCTATATGCAGATATGTCTGAAACTAAGTATGTTGATAAGAGGTCAGAAAGAGTAATCTTAAAGGCCTTGAGTAAAGCGGGAAGTATTGAAAGCTTTAAATATCCGTACATTCAACTCGACGAAGATGCAACTCTAATGACATTCGACGAAGCTCAAGAAAAAAGAGAAATGTTATTAAAACAAAAAAATGATGATAAAATAAAAAAGGAAAGTACCTTGAGAATATTGTTTATAGTACTTATGACTGTGTTTGTGTTGGGAGCGATCATGTCAAGGCAGTAATTCTAGGGATAAAATATTTCATTGTTCAAGCGAATTAGATATTGTATCATTGGAAATACTCTCAGAATAACTAAAGGGATGAAATCATGAAAAACAAAGAAATATATTTAAAAACAATTGATGAACTTGTTAAATTGCTGTCCAATAATTGCACTGCTGCGGAAGTAAATCAAGTTTATTTTCAGATTATTACATTTATAGAGAATTTATATGGGAAGAATGATATTAGAATTTCTACTATTTCTGAATACAAATCCACCATTTATGATCCAAAGGCTTTCAATATATCTTTTCGGTCAGATATGCAAGGTGTAATGTTGGGACAATTGAATACACTGAAACACGATATTGAAAACGATTTAATATTTAATCTTGAGAAGCAGACAATTGGTAGCGTGGTTGCTGATTTTTTGTCTTTAGCAAAAGTTAGTATTGAAGAAAAAAACAAGGACGTTGCTGCTGTATTAGCATCTGCTGCAATAGAAGATGCATTAAAAAGATATGCGCTTTTGAATGGATTAGAAATTAGTGAAAAGAAGATGGACGAGGTTGTAAATGCGATAAAATCAGTTGGCTTATTAAAAGGTCCTCAAGCAAGCTTATTGAGTGCTTATGTAAAAACAAGAAATAAGGCGTTTCATGCAGAATGGGATAACCTAGAAACGCCAGAAGTAAAAAGTTTGATATCCTTTACCGAAGAGTTTATTCTTAAAAATCTTTCTTGACTGGCATGCGGAATAATTTCTAAACGATTATGAATATGGAAGAATTTAGGTCACAACTCAAGACTATAGTTGAGACTCATTGTAGTGAAAGAAAAAAAGGAGATGAGTTGGAAGTGTTAAGGAGTGAATTTAATCATTCGATAAGAATCATAGACTCAAATGAAAGTGTGCTTAAATATAATTGTTATATGTTTGCTCTTGATTTTTATCAGAAAGAAATTAATTCATTAGACATCAAGCAATATTTTATTGATGAATTATTTATTATTTACTTATTGAATAATGAAATATTAAAATCAATTTCTGAAGACATACTAGAAGATAATGACTTAATAATATATTTTGTAAATAATAATCCAGTACATTCAGGTAAAGTGAGAAGTAAGAGAATAGTGTCAAAATGGGGCTCGGATATATTATGTGAACATATGGCATTAGAAGTACCGATTAATTATGGTTGGTCATACAGATATTATAAGTATTTATTAAAAGAAAATGTAAGAAATTGTTTTAGAAAATATAACGAATAGTTTTAATAAATTTAGGAATGATATAAAGTCATAATAAGACTTTTTTCGGACAATCCACTAAAAGGCACTGCTTTTATTTCAAAATTGTAAGTGCAATATTTGGGGTACTTATTTTAGTAAGAAGGGTGGAAAACAAGCATGGAACAAATAATTAATATATTCATCACCCCATTTAAAATATATTTATATATTTCTTGTATAATATTTTTCATTAATCCTTTAAAACATTCAGAATTTATAAAAAAAGGAACATCATCTTATCGTTATATTATTATTAATTACATAATCATATTTGGAACATGGATGGGAATTGGTTGTTTTTTATATTATGGATTTATAAATATATTGCATTGGATCCCAAATAATTGGGGATATTATGATGAAGAATATGGATACTTTAATCATTATAGGTCTTATTTATCAGTAATATTGAGCTCTATTTTATCGGGCTATCTAATCAGTAGCGTAATACCAGGGTATTTTAAGTATAAAAGGGAAAAAGATGAAGATTGGGAATATGAAATGCTCATAAATTGTTTAGAAGCAATTTCTGATGATGTGTCGATAGATTCCTATAAAGGACTTTTGCGTCATTTAGCTTTGTTTTTAAATCAACACCCAAATTCTAAATATAGAATATCTATTGAAAAGCATATAAAGGAATTACAAGATAATATAAATAGAATTAATAAACAATTATAAAAAACTTAATGGATTCCTGCCAGAACCACGCAGGAATGACAATGTTTTAACATCGCCGATAAATCGGTAACTATGGGAAGACTGGATTGCCACGCCAGAAACTGGCTCGCAATGACTATTAAACACTGGGGAAAAAACATGAAAATACCGTACATTAATTTGAAGGCTGAGCACAAGGCGTTGAAAAAACAGATCCTGAAGGAAGTCGCGAAGGTTTTGGACAGCGCGAATTTCATTTTGGGGCCGGAAGTGCAGGAATTTGAGAAAAACGCGGCGAAATATTGCGGGACGAAATACGCGGTGGGGCTTAATTCCGGAACGGATGCGCTTTTCCTTGCGTTAAAGGTGCTTGGCGTGGGCCCGGGTGATGAAGTTATCACCGCGCCCAACTCGTTTGTCGCTTCGGCATCGGTAATTGTGGCTGTTGGCGCTGTTCCTGTTTTTGTTGATGTGCGCGACGATATGAACATCAACCCGGATCTGATAGAAGAGAAAATAACATCAAAGACCAAAGCCATAATGCCCGTTAATCTGACGGGCAAAATGTGCGACATGGACAGGATACTTTCCATCGCGGAAAAGCACAATCTCTACGTTGTTGAGGATTCAGCCCAGTCAATCGGCGCAGAATACAGGGGAAAAAGGGCCGGATCGTTCGGGGACGTGAATTGTTTCAGCCTGCACCCGCTTAAAACCCTTAACGCCTGCGGCGACGCCGGTTTCATAACAACAAATGATGAGGAAATCTACACAAAACTCACCAAATTAAGAAATATCGGCATGAAAAACAGGAATGAAGTGCAGTATTGGGGCTACAACAGCCGGTTGGACTCCATCCAGGCGGCGATTATCAACCTGAAATTCAAAAAACTTGACAGCTGGATAAAAGCCAGGAGAAAAATAGCTGACTACTATCGGAAAAACCTGCGTGGCCTCGCGGAAAAAGGCCTCATCATGCTCCCCTCCGAGGATAAACACGAGAAGCCCGCTTACCACACTTTCATAATCCAGGTTGATAAGCGCGACGAACTTCAGCAATATTTGCTTGAAAACGGCGTAGAAACCAAGATCCACTACCCCATCCCTATACATTTGCAGGAGGCCGCGAAGGGCCTTGGCTATAAAGAGGGGGATTTCCCGGTCATCGAAAGGCAGGTTAAGAGGATTTTGAGCCTGCCGGTCTACCAGGAGCTCACCAAAAAGCAGCAGGACTACATAATAACCCAAATTAAGGGTTTTTTTGGGCCGGCATAATTATAATTATTATTCTATATATAAGGGTATTGGCGGTTTGACATCTGGGCTTTTTTTTTATATTCTGGTTTCTTCCTTAATAACCCAGCTCAATGAACGAATTCAACTCCCTTTCAGTCATAGTCCCGGCGCTTAACGAAGAAAAATCGGTTGAGAGCACTGTAAGGGAAATAACAGCTCTTTTCAAGAAGCATTCCATTGACGGCGAAGTGATACTGATAAACGATGGAAGCACTGACAGGACGCCCGAAATTGCCGAGGCGGTGGCAAAGTCCGACAGCGCGGTGAAGCTCATCCACCACAAAAAGCCCGCGGGGATAGGCGGGTGTTTCAGGG
>MGVM01000035.1:994-12248 GCA_001800495.1 Elusimicrobia bacterium RIFOXYB2_FULL_48_7 | reverse complement strand
ATGTTGCCTGTAACGCTCACTTTTTCCTTCGCGGCGCCCAACTCTATTATCCTGTTGTGGTCGAACTGCTCCCTCATCAGGAACAAATCAATTTTGCTTACAATTTTTTTGATAAACGGCTTCAGCGCTTTGTACGCGCCGTAGCTTTTGTCCGATATCCTGCCGTTTATGGTTATGATCTTCGCGCCGGACCTATGGACGTGCCTTATCAGGTTGGGCCAGAGCTCTGTTTCAACGATAATGAAGAGCTCGGGCCTGATTTTTTTCACTGTTTTTTTGACCAGGAAGGCGATATCTATCGGCGCGTAGAATACTTTTTTCACGGCGGAAACAGTATCGTTGGCTACCTTGTAGCCGGATTTGGTTATAACGGAGAGCACGATTTTATGTTCCGGCATCCTTTTGGCAAGTTCCTCGATGAATATGGACGCCACTTTTACTTCGCCGACGGAAGCGCAATGCACCCAGATGTACCGGCCGGAGGGAATGTCGCCGATATTGCCCAGGCGGTGTTTCCACTGGAGGCCGGCGTTTTTTGACCGCAGTTTTATCAGCACATACGGAAAAAGCAGCACCAGCGCGCAGGTTGCAATGAAGTTATAAATGAAATACATTGTTTGCCTTTACTTAACGTCTTTTATTAACTCTCTTCTATAATTAAAAATCATTATAATGATTATCATTATACTAAATTTAGGGATGATTGGGAAAGAGGTGTTATTACAGGGACACGTTGTATTTGACGAGGAGATTGTGGGGATGGTAGGAAAGCTTGGATTTGCGCAGGCCCGCATTGCCCAGGTCCTGCTCCCAGTTTATGAACTTGTAATCTTTCAGCTGGTTTTTCGCGAACAACTGGCAGAATGCCTGGTAAATTCCGCGGAAATCCGTGTTCGCCTTCTGGATATGGACTGTCGCCATTTCATTATTCACTTTTTCAGCGACACCGAACGCTTCCACCTTGTTATTTATCTTTATAACGGCGCCGAAAAGCCCCAGGGAATCAAAATTCGTGAGCATCTCAAGGATGGCGGCGTTTTCCATTTCAAGCGACTTGAAAAACATGCATTTTCTTGTATTGCACCATTTTTCCTGGAGTTCCATGCATTCCCTAAGCAGGTTTTTTGTGATATCAAGGAACTCATGCTTGGTATTTTGATAAAAATAGTTGGCAAAATTTCGCTTGGACTGGTATTTGCCGCCCTTAAATTCCGAGAAATCCTTGGCAAGGAAAATATAGTCGGCATCGTCGCGTTTTTCAACGGTTTTAAGCCCGGTTTCCATCGCGATTTTCGCGAGTTTTTCCGGGACGCTTGAAAAAATACCGGTTCCATATTTTTCGTTCATGAAAGCCAGGGATTTTTTCATCAGTTCCACCGCGTTTGACATGTCGTTGCACAGCGGCGGCAGGAAAAACGGCGGCATTCCGGTATCCAGGCCCTGGGCGGGCATGGAATGGATAAGAATACAGCCTTCAAGCCGCGTAACCCGGTAATTAAGCGTAGCGCGGTAGCCCCAGATATTGCCGCCGGAAAGGTCGCAAATTTCAGGCGGGTTTTTTGCTGTTGCCTGCCTGATTTCCTGGATATTTTCTTTTGAAACCGGTGCAAATTCCGGAAAATTTGGAATGGAATTCATTGGGATTCAATATATCATTTTACAAAGAGTTTCTCAACGCCAAAATTAAAAGAGGTTTTGCAAAAGCGGCTGGAATTTTGTATTATGTTGCCGGATAATATGGACAATAAATCCCTTCAAATTAAGTCGCACAGCAAGCCCGGTTTCAAACCGGTCATCTATTTTGAAAAGTGGCGCGTGGCTTACGCCAATACCGCATCAGATGCCACCAGCAAAAACATAATCAAAATCGAAAAACACACGAAAACAGACGAGGTTTTCGTGCTATTGAACGGCAAATGCGCAATGATAGCCGGAGGTAACGGCCAAAAACCGTGGGATAAGCTGAAAATCGTCCCGATGAAGCAGGGCGTCTGCTATAATTTCCCGAAAAACGCATGGCACGGCGCGCTCATGAAAAAAAACTCGAAAATACTCATTGTTGAAAACCGGGATACGGGCGACCATAACACAAAGTACTTCTACCTCACAAAACCCCAGGTAACATTAGTAAGGAAATATAAAGAATACCGATGAACGCCATATTGAATGAGCAGTTCCCTTCCCTGGAAGAACTGAATTTTGAGGAAATCAACGCTATCCTGGTGAATAAATGGCATTTGAGCGAAAAAGCCGGGTACGACGTCGGCATGGAATTCGCGAAAAACGATTTTTTCATGAACCATTCCATAAGATGGCG
This sequence comes from Elusimicrobia bacterium RIFOXYB2_FULL_48_7, assembly GCA_001800495.1. Classification (GTDB taxonomy): domain Bacteria; phylum Elusimicrobiota; class Endomicrobiia; order CG1-02-37-114; family XYA2-FULL-39-19; genus OXYB2-FULL-48-7. The sequence goes on along the minus strand of MGVM01000035.1, from coordinate 9,931 downwards.
CATGAAAAGAATGAGAGAAGACGTAGAGGCGCAGAAAAAAGAGATAGTCATCCACAAATGGTACCTGTCGGAAAAAAAGGGGCATGATGTCGGCCTCCAACACGCCGCTTTTGACTGGATCCGAAACGGGTATGCCGAGCACTGGCGCAATTGCACGGGCCCCTACAAGAACCGGCTGGACGACAAACACTGCAAATAAACTATACCCATGAAACCAACACCAATAATAATTATTCTTTTATCATTATTCCTTTATGCCGGTTCCGCGGCTGAAGCCAAGCCTTCAAAAAAGGAGGCCGCCCAAGCGGAGGAAACGGCTTTACTGCCTTCCAGGAACCCCATGGCGCCCCCGGTTTACATGAGCGAACTCCCGAACCTGAATGAATACGATATTTTCGCCAATTCCGGCTGGGATGGCAACTGGTACCTGGGCTACAATGTCTGCTGGATAGAAAAAATTGCTGATATCCCGAAAAGCCCGACGGGGTCCTACAGGAAAGCTTTTATCGGCGCGAAAGTGGGCCGCGCGAAAACGCGCCCGGTTGAAGGCAAGCCCAGCTGGGACAAGGAACCCATCCCCGGCAGTGTTTACATCGGGCTTTCTTCCACGCCAGCCTGGAAATCCAACGCGCGGTATTTCCTTGTTTCAAGCCTGGACATCCCCCTGGAAGGCGACAGCATGAACGCGCAGGAATATACCGGCGAAGCCAGGTGGTTCTGGACGGAAGTCCCGATAGAGCAGGTGAACCTTGAAGGCCCGAATTTCATAGCCGTGTGGTCTCAGACGGATTATTTTACCTCCCGCGATACCGCTCCGATATTGTGCGGCGGGTGGGGCGGCAAGGGAGCGCCGGTGAATACCTGGCTGAACAACGAGATCCAGGGAGCGCCGCCTATTGAACCCGCGGATTCCCTGAAAACAGGCATATCGGTGTTCGAACCGGCCATAGCGATGAAGCTTATCCCGGAAAAAACGGAGCAGGAAATAAAAGTGCAGGTAGTGGAAGTAAAAGACGGCAAGAAGGGCACGCCGAACAAAACCATTGTGTCTTCAGTGGCGGGCGACCTGGTGGAAAGGGCGTGGCTTGAATTTGCTACAGTCAGCGAAGCGGGCGCTTATGAAAAAACCGGCAGGTACACCTACGGGCCCCCGTGGGTTTTCACCCTGAACCCGGTCACCCTCCCGAAAGACGATATCTATGTAAGAGTTGCGGTGGAAGATGCCTGGGGCAACCGCGGTTACAGCCTTCCGGTAGAGATGGAAATCGAATAGCCTGCGGGAATCCCGCGGCTACCTACGGCTTTTTATATTTCCCCGTCCAGCAGTAAAGGCAGAGTTTTTCCTTCGGCAGGCCTACGGCCTTGACCATGTCGTCCACGGTCTGGTAGCGCAGGGTCGTAACGTCGATATCCTTCCTGATCCATTCAAGCATTTTTTTGTATTTCAGTGAATTGCTGTTGAGGTATTCCCCGACATTCTCAATGTCCTTTCCCTCAATCGCGCGGATCGCCTTGCGCGCGGCCAGTTCCTTTATGCTGCGGGTTGAAAGGTTGAACCTGCACGGGAACATGAGCGGCGGGCAAGCCGGCCTGATATGGATTTCCCTCGCGCCGCCTTCCCATAATTTTTTTACCGTGGAGTTTTTCAGCTGGGTTCCGCGGACTATAGAATCCTCACAGATCACTATCCTGTTGTTTTTTATGATTTCTTCAATAGCAATGAGTTTCATGGTGGCAACCAGGTCGCGGGTGGCCTGAGACGGAGGCGTGTAGCTCCTGCCATAGCCGGAAGTGTATTTTACCAGCGGACGCCTGAAAGGTTTGCCGGATTCCATCGCGTAGCCAAGCCCGTGCGCCAGGCCTGAGTCCGGCACCCCGGAAACCAGGTCCACCTGTATGTCCTTGTCGTGCTTAGCCAAGGCCCTGCCGCATCTTTCGCGCACGATCTCGGTATTGATGCCTTCATAATTTGAAGCCGGGAAACCAGTATAAATCCAGAAGAACGTGCATATCTGGTTTATCTTCCCGCCCGGTTTTTTCTGTTTTATCCCGTTTGGGGTTATAAGCGATATTTCCCCCGGCTCGATGTATTTTGAGACTTTCAGCCCCAGGTTGTGGAACGCGCTTGTCTCTGAGGCGGCCGCCCAGGAATCCTTGCTTTTCCCCACGACAAGCGGGGTATAGCCGAACCTGTCCCTTGCCGCGTAGATGCCGTCTTTGTGCAGGATAAGCAGCGAGCAGGAGCCGTCTATCCTGGCGTGCATTTTTTCTATGCCGTCGACAATATTTTTTCCCTCGGTGACCATCTTGCCGATAAGCTCGGCCATGTTCACTTTTCCATGGGAGAATTCGCTGAACGAAACGCCCCTGGCCAGGAGCTCCTTCGCGAGCTGCTCGGCATTTTCCAGGAATCCTTCCGCGACTATGCAGAACGGGCCGAACTTCGTGTTCAAGTATATCGGCTGCTCGTCAAAAGCACTGATGACCCCGATGCCCTTGTTCCCCTTCATCTTCGCGCAGTCGTCCACGAACTTGGACTTGAACTGGCTGGTGCTTATGTTGTGTATCTGGCGCGTAAATTTATCGCCCAGCACCGCTATGCCGCCGAACTCCGTTCCCAGGTGGGAATGATAATCCGTCCCGTAAAATAATGCTTCCACGCAATCCTTTCTTGAAGCTATGCCGAAAAGCCCGCTCATTACTTCCTCCTTAACCCCTGATATATATTTTTTTTAGTTACGGTTTTACGCTTACTTCTTCGTCCGGGAAGCTTGTGTTGTAGGAATAACTTCTCACCACGCCGGCCTTGTCAAACTTAATGTAAAGGTCCCTGGTATAATTTCCGCTGAACACACTTATCCTGTACCTTACGTAGGTCCAGGTAAGGTCGCCGTCGTCAATTCCTTTGCGGTAGGGTTCGCCGTAGGTGCCGCGAATTTCGTTCATGGTTGTAGTGCCGATAATAATGCCGGGGATCGTGCTGGTGGAAAATTCCCTCCCAACGGTAATACAGCCGGCGGCACCGGATAACAGAATAAAAAATGCGGACAGTTTAAAAAAGGTTTTCATTTGATCCTCTCTCTTAATCCTTGCGTCTATTTGTCTATTTGACTACGTCCCCTGTATTCTTTTATAAGCCCGCTTGTAGAGCAATCGTGCTCCAGTGCCAGGGTGTTTCCCTTGAGTTCCGGCAGTATGGCGTTGGCCAGTTTCTTGCCGAGCTCCACGCCCATCTGGTCGAAACTGTTTATCCCCCAGATCACGCCCTGGGTGAAAATCTTATGCTCGTACATCGCTATCAATGAACCGAGTGTTTTCGGCGTAAGTTCGTCAAGCAATATACTGTTAGTGGGTTTGTTGCCTTCAAAAACCTTGAAGGGCGCAAGAAACTTTATCTGCTCTTTGGACAAACCCATCTGTGAAAGTTCCCTCACTACCTCTTTTTCGCCCAGGCCGAAAGCGAGCGCCTGCGTCTGCGCGAAAAAGTTGGACATCAGCTTCTCGTGGTGGTCTGATATCTTCTCAGGCGGCTTTATGATACCTATGAAATCGGAAGGTATCAGCTTTGTGCCCTGGTGCAAAAGCTGGTAGAAAGAATGCTGGCCGTTGGTGCCGGGCTCTCCCCAGATTATGGGGCCGGTCTGGTATTTCACGCGCTTTCCTTTGTTATCAACAGCCTTTCCGTTGCTTTCCATGTCGCCCTGCTGAAGGTAGGAAGGCAATTTCCCAAGATACTGGCTGTAAGGCAGTATTGCGTAGGTTTGAGAACCAAAAAAGTTATTGTACCACACACCCAGCAGCGCAAGCATCACCGGGATGTTTTCTTCGTAAGGCGCTTCCAGGAAATGCTTGTCCATTTCGTGCGCGCCCTGCAACAGCTCTTCGAACCTTTCAAAACCCACACTGCAGGCGATCGAAAGCCCTATTGCCGACCAAAGCGAGTACCTGCCGCCGACGAAATCCCAGAACTCAAACATATTGGCAGGGTTGATGCCGAATTCCTTCACCTTTTTTTCGTTTGTTGAAAGCGCCGCGAAATGTTTGCTTACGGCTTGCGCGCCAAGTTTTGAAACCAGCCAGTTTTTCGCCGTTTCAGCGTTGGTTATAGTTTCCTGGGTTGTGAAGGTTTTTGACGCTATAACGAAAAGGGTTGTTTCCGGCTTGACAAGTTTCAGGGTTTCGTATATGTCTGCTCCATCGATGTTGCTTACAAAATACGCCTTCGGGCCGTCAGCATAATATTTAAGCGCCTCGCAAACCATCTTGGGCCCCAAATCCGAGCCGCCTATGCCGATATTCACGACACTTTCTATTTTTTCGCCTGTTGCGCCCTTCCATTCACCGCCGCGCACCTTCTGCGAAAAGGCCTTCATTTTCCCCAGTACCGCGTTTATTCCCGGCATAACGTCCTTGCCGTCAACATAAACAGGAGTGTTAGAACGGTTTCTCAATGCCGTGTGGAGCACCGCGCGCTTTTCCGTCCAGTTTATTTTTTCGCCGGCGAACATTTTTTCCGCATGTTCCCTGACGCCGGAGGATTTGGCGAGGTTTAGCAGAAGTTTTATGGTTTTATCGGTTGCGAGGTTCTTGGAATAATCAAGGAGGATCGAGAGGTTTTCAGCGCGGATAGAGAATCTGTCAAAGCGTTTTTTGTCCCTGAACAATTCCCTTAAATGCAGTTTTTTCCGGCGGATGTCTTTGGCGTGTGTTTCAAGAGCTTTCCACATTTTTTATTTACCGGGCGCTTTTTCGCTGGCGAGCTGCCCCGCGAGGCCCCAGTTTTCCTTGTCCACTTCATTTATGATTATCTGCACGGCTTCCGGCGGGCATCCAATTGATTCAACCGTGGCGGATGTTACTTTTTCAACGAGTTTCTTCTTTTGTTCGTGCGTCCTGCCCTTCCACATCTCGATTTTAATAACTGGCATTTTTACCTCTTTAATACCCAGTCTATTTCTTTTCTTCTTTTTGCTTCTCCAAGAACTCATTCATATCATCTATCTTGATAGTCGCATCAGGGTCAACGGGTTTTTTCTCTTTTTCCTTCGGTTGGTTAGTTTTTTCTTTGTCTTCAGGCATGTTCCCTCCCCATTACGGTGAGTTACTGATATAATCTTACAACAAATAATACTGGAATTCAACTACTTCGATATATTAAACCGGATGTCGGCAATATCGCCGTCCTGCACGACATATTCCTTGCCTTCAAGCCGGTAGTACGCCAGTTTTTTCGCTTCCGCTTCGGACCCGACTTTCTTCAGGTCCTCGAAACTTATCATTTCGGCGCGGATAAAACCCTTTTCCATGTCCGAGTGGATGGTCCCGGCCGCTTTAACGGCGTTGCTGCCTTTTCTTATGGTCCAGGAGCGCACTTCCTTGGGCCCCGCGGTAAGGAAGGATATCAAATTGCCGAAGTTATATGAGAATTTTATAAGCCGGTTAAGTGAGGTTTCGGTCAGCGACATGGTTTCAAGGAACTCCGCCTTGGATTTTTCATCCAATTGCTGGACTTCGCCTTCGATCTTTATCGATATGTTTATGCTCTTGATCTCGTTTTCCTTGTCGGCAAAATCGAAATTTTCATGAAGTTTATCTTCATCGCAGTTCACTACCACGAAAATGGGCCTTAAAGTAAGGAAGGACAGGCTTTTTATCTCTTTCAACTCGTCCTGGCTCAGGGCGACTTTGTTCAGGAACACACCTTTTTCAAGGTTTGCCTTCAGCTTAACCATCAAACTCTTTTCTTTTTCTATCTGCGCGGCATTTTTTGTCTTGGACTGCTTTTCTATGCGCTCGATCCTGGTCTCCACCATGAAAAGATCGGCAAATATCAGCTCGTCCTTGATTATCTGGTAGTCGCGGACAATGTCCACTCCCCCAAGGGGATGGAAAACGTTGCTGTCCGCAAACTGCCTGACAACAACGGCGAACATGTCCACTTCTTTGGCTTCAAGCAGGGCCTTGCCGGCGCCGGCAGGAACACCCCCGTCAAGCGCCTTGTCGCCCTTTTCTATGGAAGGAAGCAGCGAAAACTCTATTTTTGAGTAGGTTTTTTTCTCGGTGTTGTAAAACTTGGCGAGATAATCTATGCGTTCGTCCGGCACGTCAACTATGCCTATTTCTTCCCTGGTTTGCTGGTAGCCGTCGGGCTTCTTTATGCCCGTCAGCAGCGCGAACAGCCCTTTTTTACCCGCGTATTCCAATCCGATAATGCCGACTTTCATTTTTGCACGTCCTTTATGTTATTTTTGGATAGCAAATCATAACAAAATTGGGCTGTTTCGTCAAACCGCTTCCTTGCTTGTAAAAAGACGGGAAAATAAGTAAAATTAGTGTACAAAAAATATGCGTTGGAGGAACAATGGTTAAACTTTGGAGATGCGAGATTTGTGGCGACCCCTACGTGGGAAGCAACCCGCCTGATAACTGCCCTTTCTGCGGAGCGCATAAAAAATATATAAAGGAAGCAAAAAACGCGAAAGTGTCATTCGACGTCAAGCTGTCCCACCAGGACATGAAAAACGTAGAGCACGCGCTTGAGGTTGAGATAAGCAATTCCACGTTTTACTACTGCGCCGCCAACATTAACGACGAACCCGAAGGCGCCCTGCTGTTCAAGGCGCTGTCAAAAATAGAGATGGAACACGCCGCGATCTGGAAAAAAATACTGAACCTCTCCGCCGTGCCGGCCGGGAGCGATTCCTGCCACAAAAAGAACAAGGAAAACCTGGAAGAATCTCATCAAAGGGAAATCCGCGCCATAGAATTCTACCGCAAGGCGGCAGAAGAAACAAAAAATCCCAGGATAAAACAGATTTTTGAAGCTTTAGTAGAGGTGGAAACCGACCACCTGTCTTTATCGGAACAACGCCTGAAGAACTGAATTATTCCTACGCTTTAAATCCCTGCATGTAAACTATGTAAGCCCCGAAAATAATTGAATTCACTTTTATCTCGTCGCTGTCGGACCTGGACCCGAGCACCAGCGGCGCTTTCGCGCCGTAGACCACTCCCGCGAGCTTTGACGGGCTGAAATAGAAAAGAACTTTCCAGACCGAATTTCCCACTTCAACATCGTCAAAAATAAGCACGTCCGCGTTGCCCGCCACCTTGCCGGACAGCCCCTTTATTTTTGCCGCGTCTTCCGAAACGGCGTCGTCCATGGCCAGGGGCCCCTCAACAACGGCGTTCATGAAGTTTTCCTTTTCAAACACCTTCGCCACCTGGTCCGCCTCAACAGTGGAAACCATTTTCTCGTTCACTTTGTCCAGCGCGGTGATAAGCGCAACCTTCGGCTGTTCTATGCCCAGCAGGCGCGCGACTTCCACGTCATTCTTTATGATACCGGTTTTTTCCTGCACGCCCGGGTCTATGTTGATGCCGCAGTCCGACATGATCAGCAGTTTATCGTAATTATAGGGCTCAACCAGCGCGATATGGTTCAGGAGTTTGTTCATCCTGAGCCCGTTCTCCCGGTCAAGCATGGCCTTTGATACCGTGCTTGTGGGCATGAGGCCCTTCATTATGAAGTGGGCCTTGCCGCTTTTTACAAGCGCCACGCTCGCTTTCGCGGCGGACGCATCATCAGGCGAATCAATTATCTCAAAGGAATCCGCGGGTATGCCGTGCTCTTTGCATATAGTGATTATTTCGTTTTTGTTTCCGACAAGGACCGCGTTTATAATGCCCTTTTCAAAGGCCCGGTGCACCGCCTTGAGCGTCTGCACGTCCTGCGCGCCTGCCACGGCAAGAGTTATTTTCCCGTGTTTGTTTTTCAGTTCAAGCGTTTTTTCCTCAAGCCGGCTGAATTTTTTTATCTGCTCACTCATAAGTTTTTTCTTTCTCCTTTCCGGTAATCACCCGTATGACGCCGTCGCACAGGGCTTTCATTTCATCCTGGCTGGGCGAGACTAGCACTTCCGCGATGAAAGACACGCGTTTTTTGATCCTTTCAACTACGTACCCCGACTGGGACATCCCGCCGGTCAGTATTATGGCGTCCGGTTTGCCTTCCAGCGCCGTTGACATGGCGCCTATTTCCTTTGATACCTGGTAAGCAAGCGCGTCCAGCACCAATTCCGCCTGCTTGTCGCCCTTGTTTATCCTTTCTACTATTTCAGGGACCTTGTCCGTGCCGAGATAACCTGTCAACCCGCTCGAGCGGGAGAGTTTTTTTAATAGCTCTCCCTTTGTATACTTGCCTGAAAAACTCATCTCCACCAGGTCGCCTATCGGCAGGGCTCCCGCTCTCTGGGGTGAAAAAGGGCCCATGCCCAGCAGGGCGTTGTTCACGTCAACCATTTTCCCGCGTTTGAACGCGCACACGGAAATGCCGCCGCCCAGGTGCACAACAACCAGGTTGACGTCTTCAATCCGCTTTTTGGCCGCAGTGCAGTATTTAAGCGCGACAGCCCGAATGTTCAGCGCGTGGACCAGGCACTTGCGCTCGATCTCGGGCACTCCAGATATTTTGGCAACCGGTTCAAGCTCGTTGACCGTGACGGGGTCCACGGTGAATGCCTCGGCGTTTATTTCCTGCGCCAGTTCCCGGGCAATTATACAGCCGAGGTTGGAGGCGTGCTCCTTGCCCCAGAGCGATTCATTCTCCAGGTCCTCTATCATCTTTTCATTCACTCTGTAAGTACCGCTTTCCACCGGTTTCATCAGGCCGCCCCTGCCTACGATGTACTTTATACCGGAAAGCGCGATGTTCTTTTCCGCAAGCGTGTCCAGTATTATTTTTTTCCTGAAAGAATGCTGGTCCTTGGCTTTTTTGAAACCAGCAAGTTCCTGAGGGGAATGCTCCAGGCACAGGTCGAACACCATGCTTCCGCCAGTGTCAAACAGCGCCAATTTTGTTGATGTAGAACCCGGGTTAATTACAAGTATTTTATCAGGCATGGGTCAACCACCCCTTGTATTTGTCGTTTTCGCCGT
>MGVM01000035.1:0-897 GCA_001800495.1 Elusimicrobia bacterium RIFOXYB2_FULL_48_7 | reverse complement strand
ATGTTATAGAGTGCAAACGATGCCCGCACGGTCGCCGGAACTCCATATCGCGCCATCACCGGCTGAGCACAGTGATGTCCCGTCCTTACGGCAATCCCTTCCTGGTCCAGAATCGTTCCGATGTCATGCGGATGGATGTCATCCATCACAAACGACAGGACTCCGGCTTTTTCGCGTGCCGTGCCGATAATCCGCACACCAGGAATGGAGGAAACCTGTTCTGTCGCATAGCCGAGCACATCGTCCTCATGGACCGACAAAGCGTCCCAGTCCAGCGAATGCAGGAAATCAAGGGTCGCTCCGAAGGCAATGCCATCTGCGATATTGGGGGTTCCTGCTTCGAATTTGTGGGGAAGATCGGCAAACTGCGTTTTCTCAAACGTTACCGACCGAATCATATCTCCTCCGCCCTGATATGGCGGCATTGCTTTGAGCAGGTCCTCTTTGCCGTAGAGCACGCCAAAGCCCGTTGGTCCATACATCTTGTGCGAAGAGAGAGCGTAGAAATCACAGTCAAGATCCTGCACATCTACACGCTGATGAGCCACGGCCTGGGCCCCATCCACCAACACCGGCACGCCGCGTTCGTGTGCAAGTCGAACAAGGTTCTTTATCGGATTGACAGTACCGAGGGCATTCGAGATGTGGGTGATGGCGACAATTTTTGTCCTGGGACCGACAAGTCGGATAAACTCCTCCGCCTCGATCTCGCCCCTGTCATTGATCGGGATGACCTTTAGCCGAGCACCACTTTGTTCACAGAGAAGTTGCCAGGGCACAATTTTCGAGTGGTGTTCCATCCCCGAAACCAGTACTTCATCTCCCGACCGAACATTCATCCTGCCGAAGCTGGCTGCGACGAGGTTGATTGCCTCCGTGGTTCCTCGGACAAAGATG
>MGVM01000034.1:16646-16812 GCA_001800495.1 Elusimicrobia bacterium RIFOXYB2_FULL_48_7 | reverse complement strand
TGACCATGGACTTAAATTTCCTGCATAATCTACTGCGCGGACATGCCAATAATAGGTTCCATCACTTAGGTTTGTTGAAGGAATGTATTCAGTGTCGGAGTTGAGTTTCTCCACTTTAACATCGTCAAAGAACACTTCTATTGCGCTTCCGGGCCAGGCAACTAGG
>MGVM01000034.1:12550-16622 GCA_001800495.1 Elusimicrobia bacterium RIFOXYB2_FULL_48_7 | reverse complement strand
CTGTCTCCAACATAAACAAGCTGGGTGTTGTAATAAAATAAAAGTTTGTTTCCTATACAGTCAACCCGAAGGGTGTGCCACTGGTTTATTGGAATAGTTGATGTATAACCAAGATCGGCGGCCGGTATCCAGGGATAATCGTAGTATTGCCCGTTTACGACCTTGCTCAACCTCAACCCGTCTTTATATGAATGAAAACTGATGAAGTTATTGCCGTCCTGTACCCTTGTTTTTAGTTCTGAGCGCCAGGTTTCCGTAATCGGTTTTATCCTTACAGATGCGCCGTAGTCTGCCCAGCTTTTATCCCCGGCATAGGTATATTGGGGCGCACCATTAGGGTCATTGGCTCTATACATACCATCAGTAACGCTCCATTTGATGTCCTGTGGTGCGGCAGCCTTCTCGGTCCATAAATCCCTGTCGCCTGCTGATGTAAAGTCACAGTTTAATAACATATTTACTTGTTCTACTTTTATATCGTCAAAACTTGCTAAGAAATTATGTGTGAATACCCCGACAGCCTTGTCATTTATATTTTGTGTAAAAATGCCTTTTACCATCCATTCGGGTTCATTTTCAATGCCATCTGCTTTCCAGGCTTTGCCCCAAACCTGGTTGCCAACTACTTTCATTTTCAGCCAGTAAGCTTGGTCTTGCTCAACATCAAATTCTTTCTGGTCTCTTATCCAGTCATCTAATCCTTCCTCAAATAGAGTCAGCTTGTATTTGTTGTTTTCTTTCAAAAACCTGAACCCCAGCCCCCATTTGTGATAATCGCCCCAGCCAACTCCGTGGGCAAAGATTCCGGTTAAACTCCACTGGTTTTCACCTATTGCCCTCATGGTTACTTTTGAGGTTATTATTACATCTTTCTGAAAACTGGGATGGTACAAAAAGCTTTTATACCTGTTATTTTCCATGTCACTGCTGCCAGATTGGGCTGGATTTAAATACAGCTCCCCACCACTAACTGTTGCTGAAAAATCAGATGCAGTAGTTCCTTTTTGCCAGCCAGCGGATTCCGCATTTCCATCACTGAAATCCTTGCTTAACCCTACAATAGGTTTGGTAAACGTGTTATTCCGGGCGATTTCTAATTCATAATTTGCAACACCAGTGCTATTTCCAGGGTCAATGGCTTCCTGCCAGGTAAATAATGGCTTTGTGGTGTTGGTTACAGCATTGTCCTGAGGGATAGACTGGGAAGTTAGTTGCGGTGTTCCCGGCAGGGTGGTGTCTTGGTTGTTCTGTATCATTGCTAGGATTGGATCCGGGGGAGGAACGACCCATCCCTTTGCAGGATTTGCTTTTCTACCATATACATAATACGTCCTATGAAACCGTGCATCGCATTTTTCAGCAAGAGAATAATTAATTTGTAATTTTTTATTATTATTTATTAAGTAACTATTCTGGCTGGAACTCATATTTGTCTCTGTAGTTACCCAGTCCCAATGATAAATTGAATAATTTGAATCAGCTATATCCAAATATTGCGTTTCATTCTTTGGCGTTGCATCGGGCCAGTAATTCATATAATTGACTCCGATATGCAAGGAGTTATTCTCACCATAAACATAATCACGCCAATCGTATACAGGCAGGTCCAAGGTTTCTCCTGTTATAGTATAATTAAATACAATACTGTCGGGAGAAGCAGGTATCCATTCATTAGTACCTTCTCGCCAGTAAACAAAAGTATGGACTACACAGCCGCAATAACCCTGATTTTTATCATCTTTTTTCCATTCGACAACATCTGCAAAATTGTTGCAATCATTATATTTTGAGTCTGACCAACCATTTGAACTCAAGAAAAAGTTTTGATTAAGAACAGGTTGAGTTTTGTAAATTTTATCAAATACAATGTCAGCCCTGATTTCCCGTTTAGTTAAAAAATAATAGAGACCTGGATTTAATCCGTATGCCGATCTACTAACTCTCCATAAAGCGGTCTCTCCTTCCCCGTCAGATTCAGAAAAAACATATCCGCCTAAGTCAACTGCATTTAATGCTTTATATGCGTTTATTACTCCCCAGCCAGAATTATTATCACGCCCCACTGCATCAATGTCGTCACAAATATACGGTAAGGCATTTTTTAGTTTATTAAAAGTCACATTCGGCCATTTTGATAACATAAGCGTTACAACACCCGAAACAAAAGGGGCTGCATCGGAAGTACCCCATCCCCAAGAATATCCGGATTCAAAACCTGACACATTTCTTGCATGACATGACAATATATTTTCTCCTGGTGCTGAAACGTCCGGCTTAATAAAGCTTAGTTTGTCATATGTTGCAGGTCCTCGACTGCTAAAATTTGAAACAGAATTATCAATTATGGAACCAACACCAATTGCCTCAGGAACGTTAGCAGGATAACTCGATGTATTAGAATTGGGTCCATCATTACCAATAGAACAAATGGGTATTATTCCCAACGCAGCCCAATTTTTTATATATTGACGGTACCAACTATAGGGAGAACTAGAAAAAGCATCTATACCGGATTGCCCCCAAGAACAATTTACAATATTTGGATAGTCATTTGTATTTGGATTATTGTCTGGATCCATTATCCACTCCATGCCTGACACAATACCTGAATAGGTACCCCCATCATGTGTGCGAGCAAAAATATATTTTGCATCCGGTGCAACTCCTATACTAACACCTTTACTATCTTTGCCACCAATGATTATCCCAGTCATACGTGTTCCATGTCCATTCTCATCGATAGGAAAAGGACTGTTATGCGAAGTAAAATCATGCCATCCTAAAGAACCAGACCCCGTCATTGCCATTTTACTTAATAGAATAGGGTGCGTATAATCAACACCTGTATCTAAAATTCCTACAGTTACTCCCTTGCCCGTATATCCCGAATTCCAAGCCTCTACTACTTTAATTCTCTCTAATCCCCAAGTTATACCTGGATCATTTAATGAGTATTTCCCGCTACTTAGGTTTACGTTTTGATCTAAAATCACAGGTGCACCATATATCGTATCTATTTCTTCATTATTTTCCAAAATTGGTAATATATCTTTAGTAGCGATTAATGATATTGCATTTATTCCCCAATGGGATTTGTAGTTTTTTACAATATGTTTCTTTTTTTTAAGAATTTTTATAACGTTTTTTTGTGTCGTTACAGATGTATTTCTTAATAACCGAACTATTTCATTATGATTTTTATTTGACAAATCTAATTGTGTTTTAAAAAAAACAAGAATTTCGATTTCATCTCCTGCCCCTATTGTATTTAATTTATTCTTTAAGGTATTATCAATGGTCGCGGAATGCAAAATACATTCACACAATATAAATATCATTAAAAGAAGAGCCGATGCTTTACTTTTAAAACTAAACATTTATGCCCCCTTTGAAATATGTTTTTTATTCCATATTTATTTCAGAATATTCCTTCAGTACACGAACAACGCAAATCGAGAGTTTAAATTATTCAATTATGATATTTTTCTCTTCCATTAAATTAAATATGTGGGGTGTAAAGGATCGATAAATTACCTTCAGACTGTAATCGCCTGCATTCTGAAATGGTTGTGAATACATTTGTGCAAATATTTCATACCATATATCATTTGTAATTGCTATTTCTTGCTTTATACTCGAGCCTGGTCCAATACTTATTTCAGGAGGAATGCTATCAAGTGTAAAAACAGTATGTGTTAGTATTATACCATTAGGAAGCCTGAGGTTGAGATTCAACGATTCATACAAAAAAGAGAAGGTACTTACGTTAATGTTTTGACTTGTCTTGTTTAATAATTCTACAACAACAGTAATCGTTTCACCCTTTTGATATATTGATTTATTCATGTTTATATTAAGTCTTAAACCTGTATGAAATAAATTATCCGCACTTGATACAATATTATTATTTTTGTCACAACTTTTGACTAAAAAATGATATATTGTTGAACTGGATAGTCCGACTAATAAAACATTATGTTTTATTACATATTTGTCATCTTCAATTGTTGTATTTACATAATTGTTTGTAGTACCGTATTCAACTTGAGTAGTAGCCAATTCATTGGTAACC
>MGVM01000034.1:0-12529 GCA_001800495.1 Elusimicrobia bacterium RIFOXYB2_FULL_48_7 | reverse complement strand
AGGCTGCTGTAATGGATAGTGCCATAACACCAAATAAACTTATTAATAAATATATTTTCCTCATTTGCTTATCCCTCCGAAGTAATAGTTGATTCCGAAATTGACTACATATTCCATACCAGGATTTGATAATGCCGTTGAAGTATCAGTCAAATTTACCAAAGCAGGCCCTATATCCATCTGCACTGACAAATTCCTTGCAAAAGCATATTCTCCGCCTGCAAATAGTTCAGCCACATATCCATTGCCATTGCTGTTCTCGGTCTTAAATGTCGCATAGTCCAATTCCAACCCTGCAAACGTTTCTATTTTACCAATTGTCTTGAAATACTTATATCCTCGTAATCCATAGACTGTTGCTTCAACGCCTTCATCATTTACAGATTGCCCCCGCAATTCAAGTGCTATCTTATCTTTCCAGAAATATTTCACGCCAACACCCGGATAATTGATATTTACTCCAATATTCCCTTTATTCCCTTCCTCCGAACTCAAACTCCCTGAAAATACTAGGGTTACCAAGATCACGAAAGACAATAGTTTGATCATATCTCAGCTTTCTCCATTTAGTGGTTTTTTACCACCTTTTTTCTTAAAATCTTATGCTTACATCTATTCTTTGAGTATCCCCGAATGCCCCATACGGCACAAAGGCGTAATTGAGGGTTGCATTCAAAATATTCAAACCAATTCCCAAGCTAAATCCTATTGGACTGTCCATTTGTAGATTTTTGCTAAAAGATGGCGCTTGATATCCCAATCTCAAAGATAGGGCTTTTATTGGTGAGAACTCAGTGCCAAAACTAACCGTATTATCGCCCTCATATAAACGTCTTTTGAAATCGACTGAAAGTATTGTGGAATCAAAAACATACCCAAACCCAACATTTGCATTTAATGGTAGGTTATACCGTGTGTTTACGAATTTCATCTCCTGGCCAAGATTCTGAATTGAAATTCCGGTTAATAATTTTGGTGTGAACAGATGCGTTTGGAGGCCTATATCAAAAGCAATCCCGGTAGCTGATTCTGATTCTATTTGCTGATATATTAGCTTTGTATTGAACCCGATATTGAAATTACGATTATATATATCTGCTTTTCTGCCATAACCAACAGTTACAGCAAGGTCACTGGCACCAAAGGTGCCTGTAATCTGCCTGTTGTTATCGCGCCCCTCTAAGTTCCCTTGAGACAATGACGCTATTCCAACTGCCATGGTAGCGATATTATGCTTATTTACAGCAGGAATGGGAAATGCATAACTGACAGAGTTAAAGTTTAAATCAGCAACCCATTTGCTATACATGGCTGACAACCCATGTTCCTTAACATTTGCAAGGCCACCAGGATTCCAGTACATGGCATTTACCTCATCCCCTATGGCGGTGTATGCGCTGCCCATCCCAACTGGCCGGGCGCCTACACCAATCCTGAGGAAACTTGCTCCGGTGGTATTTGCTGAGCAGGTATCCGAGAATGTAAAACAACAGATTGATGGCACCCAAATAAGAACTATTAGCTTATTCATGCTCAATCACTATTTCAATCAACGCCGTCTCTTAACTTTCTAGTCATAAAAAACGCCAGGACCATATTCCTGACGTTGTAATATAATATACAAGTCTTTTCCCGGCAGCCAGGCTAGACATTTATTGTCTCCTTTAGCTTTGCGTCCCTATGTTACCATAAGTTTGCTTTTATCGGATCTTTTATAATAGTAACCATGCTTAATTTATAATTTTTTCATAGAATTGTCAAGAAAAATCAGGATTAGGAAAAAAGTGACATTAGAAGCTAAAATCCTTGTCGGTTTTTGCGAGTTCTCCGAAGTAAGGATTGATCTTCACCGCGCTTTCCAAGTACAGTGAAGAACTCTTTTTATCACCCTTGATGGAATAAATGCAGGCGAGGTTATAATAGGCGGAACCGAAGCCCGGATTGATCTCCACTGCCTTTTTATAGGTTTCAATTGCCTCATTGTACCGCTTTTCACGCGTATAAGCGTAACCCAGGTTAAAATACAGGGCTTCATTGCGGGTATTGAACCTTGCCGCCTGTTCATATTCACGGATTGCCATTGAGTACTGCCCCAGGGCAGCGTATGCCGAACCGGCGTTGCCGCGGGCGCTTGAATATTCCGGTTGTGATTCACCGACCATGGCGTATTCCCCCAGCGCTTCGGTGTAACGCTTCTGCTCCTGGTACATTACTCCGAGGTTATAGTGAATCTTTGAATAACCCGGGAACATTTCAAGCACCTTGTTATACTCACGGGATGCATTTGCGTAGTCCCTTTGGCCCTGGTACAGGAAGCCAAGACAGGTGTGCGCGCGGAAATTATCAGGGTATTTTGAAAGCACGTCCTGCCACAGGAGATATGGTTCGTTGTAGAGCCGGTTCCTATTGACTAACACAATGCTCATCAGCGCAATGTACGCGCAGAACAACACAGCCATGACGCGCCTGTTTTTTATCATTGAGAAAAAGAATGAAACCAGCAGGCATATCCCGAAAGCGGGCAAATAAGCCCTGTTTGCAGCGATGACCGCTGTCGTGGGAAAAATACTGGACGCGGGCAGTACGGTTATGAAAAACCACCCAAGCCCCAGGAGGAGCGCTTTTGAAGCTGTATTTCTTTTTATTAATGCAATGGCCGACAGAGCGGCTATCCCGGCGAGAGCGGCGAATGACAGGGCGATCTTGAGAGCGCCTATTTTTGCCGGCACCAGGAAGTGGTCGAAACTGAGGCCCGCGGGAACCAGGATGAATTGGATGTATTTCACCAGGGCAAAGGGCTGGCTTAAAAGGTATTCCATCCGGCCCCAGGTGCCCTGCGCCTCCATGTCCCCCACCCCGCCCAGGTAAAACTGCCTGAAAGCAAGGTAGGCAAACAACAGTGCCCAGAAAGACATGTGGAAGTATTTTCTTTTCCTGATGCCTGTGGTATTCATGCCTGAGAGTATATAATCAGCCAGCAGGATCACCGCAGGAAGCGTGGCCGCCGTCTGTTTTGAGGCAAGAGCCAGGATAAAACTCAAAAGTGAAGCGATGGACCCTTCAATGAACAATACAGCCGACAGCAGGTAAAACATGGCACACAGAAGGTCCGAGCGGCAATACGTATAAGCCACAGTGTATGAGTTCACCGGCGCGACGGCAAAGAACACAGCCGTGAAAAAAGCGGTTAGACTGGCTTCTTTTTCACCGAAACGGGATAATAACTTCCCAGCAAGAATGAAAATAAGGAATGAATTCAGGAAATGCAGGAAAACATTGAATAAATGATAACCGAGCGGGTTCAGTTTTCCAAAAAAATAATTCAGGGTAAAGGTCAGGTATGTCAGCGGCCTTGAAGGGTCATTGCGCTCAAAGGACTTGTTTTGCGGATCGTAAGGGTATATGAGCCTCGTTTTAAAATTCTGTAAACTTGTTATGTCGGGATTGTTCTGTATCTTGTGGGTGTCATCAAGAATGAACGGCGCACGCAGGGTATTGAAGTAAAGCCCAAAAACCAGGAGAAACAAAAAAACCGCGGCGGGCCATTTGGCGTTTGTCATAACGGTCAGGATGTTCTCAGGATTGTCTCGTCATTTGATGGAACGATGGACTGCCCGGGTTCCGCTACCAGAAAATCCCGCGGATCCCACTTGCCTGCAAGCAGATTTTGCATCAGCCCTGAATCGCCCTTCAGGCAATCATACTCCCACTTGAGCCATTGCGCGCATTCTTTGGTGAATTCAATGTCTTTTTCCGGCGTGCCCGCGCCAGTGTCAACGTAAACCGCCTTCTTGTAACCTTTCAGCCAGCTTTGCTCCATCCGCATCAGGTATTCCGCGTTATCAAGGCCGTATTTCATAATGTATTCTTCAAGTGTTGAATTATATCTTTCTTTCCCCGGCTGGGTGCCGGTTTTTATCCAGCCCGGGCTGTACCAATAGGTGCCGGGATTCGCGTCGAAATACTGCCTGTAGCGTTCTTTTGAGCCCAGCAGGAAAGTGATGCAATCATGCGCGCGCGGTACAACAAGTTTTGTTTTGCCTGCTTTTATGCCGTTAAGGCCTTTCGAGCACAATCCAAAACCCAATAATACCGCAGAATAGCCGGTTGGTACGGAGTTTATGGCGGCCTGCAGCTGCAGCTTTAATTTTTCCGGAGTATTATGGAGCCCCTGTTCCAGGAAATTGAAGTCGATCTTATTTTCTGCCTGCCGGGCGAGATGGGTGAATTCTTTTTCCAGGACTCCGCAGGCGATAAGGCAATATTTATTCATGTTCATTCCCGATAAATTCTAACAATTTATGACGACATTTACAATTGAATAAGTTATTTATATAATCTCCAATCATGGAACGGAGATACGTAAAACAACTCAATGGCGATATCAGGGCGCTGTGCGGGAATGCGCTGAAACTATCCTTTGGTGAACCCGGGCGCTTCCTGTTCCTGGCCAAAACACTGATTTTCCAGTTGAAAGCCGCCGCGCGCAGAAAGAAATGCGCGAAAGAAGGGCTTCACGTGCCCGCTTTCATGATATTCAGCGTCACGAACAAATGCAACCTTGCCTGCAAGGGCTGCTACGTTATGGCGCAGGGCAGGGGCGCTTCATCAGAAATAACCAGCGAAAAACTCACAGGGATTTTAAAGGAAGCAAATGAACTGGGCATTTCAATAACGCTGGTTTCGGGAGGCGAACCGCTTGCCCGCGGCGGCCTGCTCGATATCCTGGCCGGTTTCCCGCAGGCGCTTTTCGCGCTTTTCACGAACGGCCTGCTGTTAGATGAGATCTCAATTGAAAAACTCAGGAAAAACAGGCACATTATCCCCGTTATCAGCATTGAAGGCGGCGAAGCGTTCACCGACAGCCGCCGCGGTGGCGGAACATATAGCGGTGTTTCAACGGCCTATTCAAAATTAAAGGAAAAAAACATCTTCTTCGGCACATCCATTACTGTCACATCCGAAAATTACAGGCATATCTTCGAAAGCGGCTTCATCCGGGAGGCGCTGTCGTCCGGATGCGGGCTGTTCTTCTTCATAGAATACATACCGGTGCAGGAAGGCACGGATAAATTGATACTCACTAGCGTGCAAAAAGAGGAAATAAAACGGCAGGTGATTGAGCTCCAGAAAAAGAACCGCGCCCTTTTCCTGTCTTTCCCCAGCGGGGAGGATATTTACGGCGGCTGCCTTGCCGCGGGCAGGGGGTTCGTGCATATAAGCGCTGACGGGAAACTTGAACCGTGCCCGTTTTCGCCGTATTCGGACGCCGACCTGAATAAAATTACGCTCAAGGAAGCGCTCAACTCGCGCCTGCTTAAAACTATACGCGAAAACCACGACAAAATGAAGGAACCAAAAGGCGGCTGCACACTCTGGGAAAACAGGGAGTGGGTCGCAGGGCTCGCGGGAGAAAAATGATAAACAGGATAAAAGCTATTCCCAGGGATTACATGCTGTTCCTGCTTGCCGTCGCCTTCATCGGCTTCGCCGGCGGCATTGTAAACGCCTCATTCAATAATTTCCTAAATGAAAAATTCGCTATCTCAAGCCTGCAGAGGTCGGCGCTGGAAGTACCGCGCGAAATCCCCGGTTTCCTGGTTATGTTCGTGTCAGCCATGCTTTTTTTCATGTGCAACAGAACGCTGGCGGCTTTTTCCCAGATCATAGCCGCTCTCGGCATCGCCTGCATAGGCTTGTTTTCATTCAACTTCAATGTGATGCTCGTGTGGCTGTTCATCTACAGCACGGGACAGCACCTTTTCCTGCCCCTCATGGCCGATATCGGCATGGGACTGTCAAAGGACGGCAAACCCGGTAAAACCCTGGGCCGGCTTTACGGCGCCGACAACCTGGCGGCGATATTGGGAAGTTTCACGATCTTCATAGGGTTCGGGTACCTTCACCTGACCTTTTCGCTTTCCTTCATTATCGCCGCGATAGGTTTCTGCCTTGCGGCGCTTATGATTTACCTGATGAAAAAAAACAAGCCCGTTTCGGTGAAAACAAAATTCACCGTGCGCAGGGAGTACGGGCTGTATTACTGGCTTACGGTGCTCTATGGCACGCGCAAGCAGCTATTCATGACTTTCGCGCCGTGGGTGCTGGTGACCATTTTCGGGCTGAAGGTGCAGGCGATAGCCACCCTGCTTACTATCGGAGGAGTGATAGGAATATTTTTCAAGCCCGCCCTGGGCCAGGCGATAGACAGGTTTGGCGAGAAAAAAATACTTATAATTGAAGCCGTGCTGTTCGTTTTTGTCTGTATCGGTTACGGGTTTTCAAGGAAACTGTTCGCCGCAGATATCGCGCTGATCGTAACATCCGCCTGCTACATCACGGACCAGTTGCTGTTATCCGTGGGGATGGCGCGCTCCACCTACCTGAAAAAAATAGCCAGGAACCAGGAAGAACTGACTTCCACCCTGACTCTGGCAACGACCCTGGATCATGTTTTCTCGATTTCTATTGCTGTCTGCGGCGGGTTGATATGGAAGGCTTTCGGTTACGAATACATATTCCTGATCGGCGCCGGTATCGCTGCCGCGAATTTCGTTTCCGCGTTCTGGATCCGCATCCCGGTACAGTCAGAACAGAATTAATCTTCCAATTCTTTCATTAATTCCAGCGATTTCCTGATTATCCGCTCTATTTCCGCGCTTTCACCCTTGCCTACACCTACCAGGAACGAAGCTATGCTCAAGTTCGCCCTTATCCTGAAAAACTTAACCTGTTCTTCAAACTTTCCGGGCCGCTCGCCCGCTTCTTCCATGTACGCGCGGATAAAATCGGTTTCCTTGTAATTTTTAAGAACCTCAGGGCACCCGGAAAACTGGTTTTCAAACTGGGAAAGGAAATAACCAACGTCAAACGCCGGCAAAAATATCATCGAACTGCCGAAATCTATGACGGAAATATACGCGGTTTCCTGGTCGAGGGTTTTATCCTGACCGACAATTATATTCTTGGGGTGGTAGTCCCCATGGTTAGCAATAAACGATTCCTTTGAGGTTTTAAAATATTCTGTTTCCCGGTTTTCAACAAAACCTGTCAGCGCGGTAATTTCCTTCAGGTAGGGGCTCTTTGTTTCCTTGAAATGCTTCCTGTAATTATCAAACCTTCTTGTTTCGGAGGCGGCAGTGGCTTCCGGGTTCCCTGTTTCAAGTTTCAAACCGTGAAGTTTCGCCAGCCAGCGCGCGGTTAACCCGAAGAATTTCATGCCGGCTGCCGGGGAAACGCTTAAGAGCACGTCATACAAAGATTTCCCGCGCTGGCCTTCCTCGATGATGAGCTTTTCCCTGTCGTTTTCCTCAATTATTTTAGGGACCCTGAAAACCGAATCCTTGAAACCGTTGTTGTAGAGGGTTTTTATAAGTTCAACGGATTTTTTTGTTTTCTCCCACTCTTTGGCGCCGGTTACGCTCCTGATGATCATCCGGTTGCGCCATTCATCCGCCCCTTTTGTGCCGATGGTCACTTCGGTAACGGTCGTGTTGGCCCCTGATTTCGGGATTTCCTTGAAAAACGGCCGGCACCTGGCATGTTTTATTTCCTCCGCGACATCTTCAATTGTTTCCACGGGGTGGTCGAACTGCGACGGGAAAACACCGGCTTTCGCCTTTTCATGCGCGTCGCTCCCGCTGATAGCGGTGAACTTATACCTGTGCCACTGCCTCAGGCCCAGGTAATTCTCGTTCAGGTTCTGGTTCATGGAGAATATCTCCAGACCGTCCAGCAGGGGATTGAGCAAGTCATCCTTTGAGGGTGTTTTCCCGTGGCGGAACGGGTGCGCCCAGACAAGCGCGGCTTCCGGGAACATTTTACGCAGTTCTTTTAGCGGTATGATATCCTCCACGCTTTTTGTGCCGCCGTAAACCAGCACGTGCCCGATATCCGTTTCCACTTCCTGTGCGGAAAGAATCAGGAAATTGTTGGAAACCTCGGCCTTCGCCCGGAGCTCGCTTATCTCTTGCCGGCTCCATAAATACCTGTGCTCGGTGAGAATCGCGCCCTGCAAGTGCATTTTCACGATCTGCCTGATCATCGTTACAGGGTCGACCACGCTGCACGCTGAATGAGCCGTTGTGTGGCAGTGCATTTCTAAAAGCAAAGTTTCGCTCCCTAATCTACTTTATTTTTACCGGCTTGCAGAGGTAATCCGCGCTTATCGCGCCCCTGCCGCAACTGTTGCAGATATACATAAGTTTTTTCACCTTGCTGTTGCACAGGTGCCTTTCATTGGGAATAAGAGCCCCGCACCAGTCGCACTTTTCGTCCTTGTCATTTACAGGCAGGCAGAGATGCCCCTTTCCCCCCGTCTTTTTCAAACATGTAGGGCATTTGTGCCCGTGTACAACTTTTTTTGCTTTAACCATTTTCCCTCCTCCCTTTGACTATTTAACTGCTTTCAGGAATTCGTACAGATTATTTACCCTGGCACCGTATTTCCAGGCAATTTCTCCGAAGACGGTGTTTCCCGTGACAAATGTGTATTTATTGTTTATGCAGGCCTCGATGATCAGGGCGTCTTGCGCGTTCGCCGGTTTCTTTTCCTTGTCATCCAGAAGGGACAAAATATGCCCGTAAGATTCCTCCGGCACCCGTTCCAGTACAGCGAATAACCCAGAATATTCCGTGTTTTTCACGGTATCATACTGGGCCTGCGTGACAAAATACTTGTTTTTGTCAACGCTTTTTGTAATATCGTCGAGATTCTTATTGACTATTTCACCGAAAATTTCAGAATCAAACATGAAATCTGGCATTTGGCGGCCTCTGCGGCTACATCTTAAGTAGGGTTAGATTTATTTGTTACTGGCGTTAATCTCTTCGGCTATTTTCTGAGCTACAATATTAATACTTTCACCATCTTCATAAGAATATGTAACCGTCCGAGTCAATATCAGGGTTTCAATGTCCATTAATCGCGCTTGAACAAATTTTACGGATATTTTGCCGTCTTTATCGCGGCCAAAGATAATATCTCCGATGATAATTCCTTCTACGCCGTACTTATCATGCAATTCTTTCAAAACATCCAAACTGATGGAATATTTAGTGCTTTCACCTTCGTTTGTTTCAAGTATTTCTAACAAACCCTCTCTTAATGAAAAACCAAGTTTCATCAAGGCGGTTGTTAAGAAGTTATTGAAAGTTTTACTCTCAGTTGTTATATTAAACACTGACTGCATTGGTGGCATTATAGTCAGGGTTTTTTCCGCTACTTTTACTTTTGTCGTTTCTACGGTACCAAAAGCAGAAGATGCTAATCTTATCTGTTGTGAATTATCTATCGTAGAAATGAACGGGTAAACCACAACGCTTTTATATTCCTGTTTTCCATTAGGGCTGCTGACTAATTCAATTTTTGGCACAACGGTTACACATCCCGCCAATAACAATACAACAACAAAGTAAAACACTTTCTTCATTTTATCCCCCCTTTTAGTCATCCAACATAATTCAGAAATCAAATAATGGACCCCCGATAACAAATTTCGGGGATGACACCTGTTGAGGCTACTCCTTGTTTTTCATCTGGCGCAGGGTCATCAGCCAGCGGAGTTCTTTTTCAAGGTACCTGTAATCCTCATACCTTGAAAGTGACGCAGGCTCTTTTTTTATAATTGAATAAAAAACATGGTTCCTTAGCGCTTTTACCGCGTATTTATCAATATCTTCAAGCACCAACCGGAAATTCCCCGGGCTCGAATACTCCCTTCGCGCAGCCAGGTAGGAATAATCAATATTGTCCTGATTCATTTTCAAGCGCAGGGGCGTCTGGCCCGGCGCCGGCGGGTAAATAATCAATTCCAGGTAATTCGTAACTATGGTTTCCATCACCTTTTTAGTTACTTCCTTGGCCCTGCCGAGAGGAATAGGCAGGCCGGTTGTCATGGTGATAGCCATACTGCCAAGCTTTTGCGCGGCGGACGGCCCTTCCTTGTGTTTCGTGGTTGTCACTTTTTCCTCTTCGATTATTCCCGCGCAAACAACCGCCACATCGCTCCACTCAATAATATTTTTTGCCGTTCCATCCAGACTGTAACCGAACTCCTCGCTCAGGCAGCTTATATACCTGCAGTTATCGGCCTTGGGCAAAACCGCGGTGGAAGCGTCCGTCACAATGAATATTTCAACATTGTTATTCATGCAGATCTTTCCCACGGCAAAGACTTCCTCCCTGCTTATTTTTTCCGCTATGAACCCCGCGCTGTGTTTTGCCGCGACCTCGCTGATATCCGGGTTGATGCGGGTATATTCCCTGAACACCTGCATGATCCGAGTGCGGTCCTGCAAGCCGTCCTGTTTCGCCAGGATTATGCTGTAGGTTTCGCGAGTATCCAAGTTTATTCCTGTACGGTTTTTTCTATTTTGCTCAGATCGTAACCGTGCGCTTCGATCTGTTTTAAAAGGTCGCTGTAAAGCGCCTCATCCATTTTTGGCTTCCGGTAAAGGATCCACAGGTATTTCCGGGACGGGTCGCCTATAATCGCATAATCATATTCCGCACCCAGGCCGATTATCCAGTAATTGCCGCTGAAAGGCCAGAAAAACTGCACCTTAAGCTTTGAATTTGTCTTCTTGTCAATCACCCATGCCTTGCCCTTTGCCCTTGAGTCCTTTCCTGTCATGCTGCCCTTTTTCCCGGCGTTGAGAACCAGGATCTTGCCGTCTTTCCTTAATGAATAGGTCGCGGTTATTCCCACGAGCCCTTTTTCAAACCTTACAGGGTATTTGGCGATCTCGTACCAGGTGCCAAGGTACCTGTTCAGGTCCACATAATCGACAGTTTTCAGTTCAGTTTTCACTTCCGCTCCCAAGCCCGAAGTTGCCGTTAAAACCAGCAAAACAAGCATTGAACAAGTTTTCATAGTAATATCTCCTTATTTCTTCCTTAAGGTTTCCTTTATCATATATACATCATAGCTGACATCGAGAAGCAGGAAGCTGACGGTATCCGGCGACAGCCACACCAGGTTAGTCCAGTCAGGTATATAGCTGTATTCACTGCCCTTGCTGTCATCTATCACAACGTACCATTTATTAAAATCCTTGGCTATGTAACTGATATGCCTGCTGTCCGGGCCGAAGGATAACGAACCAGGCCTGATATCATCAAACTGCACTCCGACCGAATCGGCAAATGTCACCTGCCACTTGTCAAACACCTTGCCGGCATACGCGATCTTTTTGCTGTCAGGGCTGAAAACAAGGCATATCACCTCTTGCATGCTCCTGGAACTCTTTCTTCTGCCATCCAGCACCACGAATAAATCCTCAATCGAGTCGCCCGCTACATAGGCGAGGTGCCTGCCGTCTGGGCTGAAAACAAGGGAATCCGGCTTAATGAATTTATAACTCATATCCTGGTCAAAATCTCGCATCACGTACATGCCTGCCTCGGATCCGGTGACATAAGCAAAATGCAGGTTGTCGGTGCTTTTCACCACTATACCGTCATGGACTTTTTTTGGCATGGTGCTTATTTTCCGGGCGTTTACAAGCCTTTCGGTATTTCTCATGGAAACTGCGCCTGCGTTAATTGATAACTGAACGGTTAGAACAACCAGGAATACCTTGATTATTTTCATTGTGTATCCTCCAACGGTGAAATTATACTAAATTAATTAAATCCTTTCCCGTTCCCGGGCATCTAAATAACATGAATGAAAATAAGCGGTATCTTTTCGGCCTTCTGGCAGTGCTGGCGGTGTTCCTGGCGTTTTCTTTGCTGAAAAAACCGGACCGCGCCGGTTCTGTTGCTACCTGCGGGGAGTGCGCGACAATTGCCATGCCGAATTTGGAGGGAAATAACATGGATATCCCGGATAAAGAGTATAAAAAACGGCTGTCTCCCGAGGCCTACAGGGTTTTACGGGAAAAAGGGACTGAAAAACCTTTTTCAGGGAAATATTATTATAACGAGGAAAAAGGCGTGTATGTTTGCGGGGCCTGCGGCAACCCGCTTTTTACTTCAAAAACAAAATTCGACGCCGGCTGCGGCTGGCCGAGTTTTTACGAGCCGGTTTCTCCGGAAAGCGTCAGGACTCAAACCGACAGGAGCCTGGGAATAGAAAGAACAGAGGTTATTTGCGGCAAATGCAGCAGCCATCTGGGCCATGTGTTTGATGACGGGCCCCAACCTACAGGGCAAAGATACTGCATAAACTCCGTTGCTTTGGATTTTAAAAAAGAAACCGGCGCGCCTGTTAAAACAGAAACAGCGCTATTTGCGGCTGGATGTTTCTGGGGCGTTGAAGCGCAATTTAAAAAAGTGAAAGGCATCATAAAAACAACCGTCGGTTATACCGGCGGGCATATTGTAAATCCTACCTACAGGGATGTGTGCACCGGTAAAACCGGCCACGCGGAAGCCATTCAGGTGAAATTTGACCCGGAACAAGTGTCTTACGGGGAGTTATTGGATATTTTCTGGGAAATCCATGACCCCACGACACGCAACAGACAGGGGCCTGATGTCGGCTCGCAGTACAGATCGGCCATTTTTTACAAGGATACCCAGCAG
>MGVM01000033.1:12830-13446 GCA_001800495.1 Elusimicrobia bacterium RIFOXYB2_FULL_48_7 | reverse complement strand
CTATTAAACTTATAGGAATATGCAGGCTGACCTGCCTGCGCAGCAGCAGGAACAGACCGCCGGCTATTATCATGAGCTTTGACACTTCACCTATCCCGCCAGGCATATTTCCCAGAAACATGTTAAGGGATGAAGGAATCGCACCGTCCAAACCGAATTTTGAAATAACAAGCGGGTCGTTTTCCATCATGATCTGCTTTGACCACGACAATTCAACAAAAATCCTACCTATCAGGGCTGGATTGAAAGGATTGTGACCCAGTCCCCCAAAAAACTGTTTTCCGAAAACAATGGCAAATACCGACCCTGCGGCAACAACCCAGAGCGGAGTAACCGGCGGCAATGTAAGTGCGAAAAGCAACCCTGTCACAACAGCTGACAAATCTCCCAGCGGGTTTTTCTTTTTAAAAAACATAGCACATGCATATTCCGCCAGACAGCTGAAAGCTACACCCGTGAGAATAATGAAAAAAGCTTTTGCCCTGAATAAGTAAATACCTGCGACAACAACTGGTAATAAGGCAATTATGACCCCGAGCATGACCCTGACAACCGTTTTTTCACAGTGCAAATGGGGCGAAACGGAGGCTGTTAATGGTTGCATTGACATTCCTGT
>MGVM01000033.1:8394-12786 GCA_001800495.1 Elusimicrobia bacterium RIFOXYB2_FULL_48_7 | reverse complement strand
CGGAATAAATGCTTATAAAATTCGGCATCAAGCCCATGGGGCAGGCCTTTACACATTTGCCGCACCTGATGCACGAACCGAAATCATCAATCCCTGCGTATTTTTTCTCTTCCAGCACCACTATCCCGGAGACGGTACTGGTTATGGGCGTGTCGGTTGAAAATTGCGCGATGCCTTTCATGGGGCCGCCAAAAATGATCTTGAAATTTTCCCCGCAGCCCGCGTAATCGAACTCACTCTGTTCAAGCAGGTCCGAGACAAGGGTTCCGAGCCTTACCCTGTAATTGCCGGGATATTTAATATTCCTGCCGGTAACCGTCACTATTCTTGATACGGGCGGAACACCATTGACGATTGCCTGCCGGATGGCATGGCTTGTGGCGGCATTAAATACAACAACACCTGCACCGGAAGCAGCATGTCCCGGGGAAACGATACGATTTACGATGGTTTTCACAAGCTGTTTTTCTGAACCCTGCGGGTATTTGGTCCTTGTGGTCTTTATGGTGATGTTCGGTTCCTTGAATACTTCCTTGTTCAATGCTTTAAAAGCGTTGATCTTATCATCCTCGATGGCTATAAACCCCTTGGGAGCGTCCAGGATATACATTATTATTTTCAATCCTTCAATTACTTCCGCCGCGTTTTCCTGCATCAGCCTGTCATCGCAGGTTATGAAAGGCTCGCTTTCGCAGCCGTTAATAATTACAGCGTCAACTTCCCTGGCAGAGGAAAGCTTGATGGCAGCAGGGTAACCGTCTCCGCCCATGCCACCTATGCCGGAATCCTGAATTATTTTTATGATATCCTGCGCCGGGTAGCGGAAATAATCCCAGCAGGTTTTTTTAACTTCTACGCTGAGGTCCCTGCCGTCTGATTCAATTACAGCCGAAAGAACCGGTTCGTTGATTTTCGGATGGTTCCATGGGCAAATATCAATAACCGTGCCCGAAATGCTCGAATGAACGGTCAGGGAAAGTTTTCCGCGGGCTTCTCCTATTTTCTGCCCGGCAAGCACATAATCCCCCTTTTTCACAACCGGCTTCGAGTTTTCCCCTGAATGCTGGTTAAAAGGGATTACGACCTTTTTAGGCAGGCGCGCGTTCTTGATCAGCAAGTCTTGGGTGTTTTTCTTGAATAACGGGGGGAATATACCGCCGTCGAAAGTAAGTTTTGACATGATTTGTAATTATATATCTTTCTCTGTGATTTTGTCAAATTCAAAAGGATTGGTTTCCCCGTAATAATTATAATTATCTTACAAACTTCCTATTTCTATCCCGAACTTTGACTTAAGCTCTTCCTGGACACGGCCCATGTAATGATACCCCTCCGGCTGTTTAAGCAGGCGCCTGAAAATTTCCATTGCATTTTCATTCTGGCCCTTTGCAATCAGGATCTTACCTAGCGAGAAAAACGCTTTATTTGAAAGCGGGTCATTTGAATACTCATTGATTATCTTCCTAAAAATTTCCGCCGCCTCATTGACGTCCCCCCTTGATTCAATTATTCGGCCCAGGAACATCAGGGTTTTTAATGTAACCGCATATTTCGGACGCAACAGTTCCCTGTTGTTGTAATACGCTGAAATGCAGGTGTTTTCGTCGTTTTTTCTTGCTGATAGCTCGATTATTTTTATCTCAAACCTCTTCATTTCGTCTGTCATTACGGAACTGAACATTTTCAGGAGACCCAGCAGCACCACGTACGCGTCAAGGGAATCGGGCTCCGTGAGTATGACATCCCTGAGCATCTTTTCGGCCTGGATATGATTACCTTCTTCCTGTTTTTCTTTCGCATCCAGGACTTTTGAGCTGACGCCGAGCAATGCTTTTTCCTCCCTGGCTATCACGGGTTCAATGTACTTCTTCTCAAAACCTGTCAGGGTTACCAGCCAAGCGGCAAGAGCGCCGAACATGAACCCGCCAACATGCGCCCAATACGCAACCGAATCACCCGGCGAGATAACCGCGAGAGAGGCGGAAGCAAATTGTGATAAAAACCAAAAAATAAAGAACGCCCAGGAAGGCCAGTCGGCAAATCCAACCCTGAAGTAGAATCCAAGAACTAAAAGGTAAAATACTTTTACTTTTGTAGTCGGGTACCTTACCATGAAAGCACCCATTACACCGGCTATGGCGCCGGAAGCGCCTACGAGCGGCACACCGCCCGAAGGTATTGCCAGCTCGTTAATCAGGGCGGCAATAACCCCGGAAACAAGGTAAAACCCGAGAAAATACCACTTTCCCCACTTGTCTTCCAGGTTGCACCCCACGAACCACAGGAAAAACATGTTGAATATGAGGTGCAGGTACCCGCTGTGGAGGAACTGGTAAGTCAGCAGCCGCCAGGGCTCGTGTTTATCCGCCAGGTATCCGTATTGCAGGAACGGAATCTGCGGCTTAATCTCCTCAACGGCTTCTTCCAGTTTACTGATGTCCTGTTCCAGGTTGGCGACATGCAGCTGTTTTTCCTGGATCTTCTGGGCCAATTTCTGGCTTTGCTGGGAGTAATACGACGCGTAATACCGGTAAGAATGGGTTTCTGACCGCAGGTCGGAAAGGTCTTGCTGCTGTTTTTCCAAGGCCTCAAGCTCTGATCTTGAGCCAAGAATGGACTTTTTCTGGGTATCAATCTTTGAATTTATATTATAAAGCTCTTCGTAATTTTTTTCGGTGCCGGGCCAGGTGAGAAAAAAAACAAAAATATTGGCTATTATCAGGAGCCCCGTGACCCAGGGCAATTTGCGGAGTTTTTTCTGTTTTCCTACAGGGAAAATAAACACTTTTCACGTTCCTGTTTACCAGACAGGGAGCCAAGGGTGCGTCAGGAAACAGCCCCTGCCAGAACTGATTTTATGACTCTTTCCGGTATATCCGTTTTAACGACAACCTTTCCTATGTCTGACGGAAGCGCGAATTTGTTTTTCCCTTCCCGAAATTTTTTATCGTGTTTCATTATCCCCATTATTTTTTCAATTGAACAACCTTTTATTTTCACGGGCAGGCCGGTGCTTTCAATAAGCTCCCTGATCCGCAAGCATTTTTCCCGTGAAAGGACACCTAATTTTGCGGAAATTTCTGCCTCGCAAACCATCCCGATCGCCACGCTCTGGCCATGGCTATAGCGAAAACCGCTCGCGCTTTCAACGGCATGCCCGACAGTATGCCCGTAATTCAGGATTGTCCTGACATTCCTGGTCTCTTTCTCGTCCTTCTCTACAACATCCTTTTTTATAGAACATGACCTGTGAATAATATGGGCAAGAACCCCGCTTTCGCGGTTTAATATCCTGTCTCTGTTTTTGCCTATGAAATCGAATAATCCATGGTCCCTTATTACTCCGTACTTGATTACCTCCGACAGGCCGTTCAGCACCTGGCTCTCTGGCAATGTACCTAAAAAACCGGTGTTTATGAACACCGCTGACGGCTGGTAAAACGTGCCCGCGATATTTTTTATGATACTTCCGTTCCTTTTTATGTCAATGCCTGTTTTTCCGCCAACGCTTGAATCAACAGCGGCAAGCAGCGTGGTGGGAATTTGAATACAAGGTACACCTCTGCGGTAAGTAGAGGCCACGAAACCGGCCATATCTCCCACTACTCCGCCGCCAAGAGCTATGATAGTTGTTTGCTTCTGCTTCCCGCTTTCAAAATCTATAATTTTGCCCAACAAGCATTCATAATTAGGCATGGATTTATTCCGCTCTCCATCGCCGAAAATGCCTGTGGCTATATCATTAACCCCGCTTGTTTTCAATTCGCCGGTAATTTCACGGCCGTAGAGCCCGAAAACCCTGGGGCTGCTTATAATGAATGCGCTGTCAGGACGACCTGATGCCCTGAAGAAAGAATTTAAACTTCCGGTTATACCCGGGCCTATGAAAATCCCGTAAACCGCGCTATTTGTCCTGACCGTGATCGTTTTTTTCATAATTAACAAAAAAACCCACTTTGAGATTCATTGTGGCTGATAATGAAAAATGCTATTACACTGAAAATTCCGGCATGGGGCCTATATTAAATCTTCCGAGCCGAGAGTTTTCTTTTTTGCCTCGTTTTTCACCTTTTCGGTGGAAACCTTGACCATTTCCTCTACTTTCTTTGAAAGTGCCTCAAGGTAACTAGGGCTTGTGCGCAAACCTGATTCCTTCACGAGTTTTTTCACTTTGCTTGCTACTACAAGGATATCTGCCATTTTTTCACCTTCCTTTCTTTTAAAAACTTTTGTTTAATAGCCCAATTCTTCGTTCACAAGTATGATAGCATAGTCGGTAGCTGAAGGTTTTTTTAGCAAAAAAGAAACAACATTGCAAATTCTGCTTTTATCGCTGCAGTTTTTGCATTTCATTTTCACGGTACACGGCGCCCCGGTGTTCAGCCGCACGGC
>MGVM01000033.1:4173-8374 GCA_001800495.1 Elusimicrobia bacterium RIFOXYB2_FULL_48_7 | reverse complement strand
TCCTTATCCTCCACAACGCCCTGCTGAAATTTCCGGTTATTTTATTGTACCCCGCCACAAGCACTACCTTCGCCGGCCCGAATATCACCGCCGCAAGCCTGTTGCCGTATTTATCTATAAAAAACATTTCACCCCTGCTGGTGATGGCCTGCGGTGAAGCAATGTAAAAATCACACGAAAACACATCTCTCCAGATTTTTCTTCTTTCCTCCTGGGGCATTCCCGGCTTATGGCGCAGCAACCTGCAGCGTTTCTCCAGGTCCTCAATAACCCCCAGCTGCTGCATTGTCACCGACCCGCCCATCCCGACACTTGCGCCTTGCGGTATCAAATCCATAATTTTATCTTTAGCTTCCCCTGCTGTATCGACAACATATACTTCATTGAAATTGTTTTCCTGCAGCCTGTTTTTCAGGTTTTCAAGCATTAATCTTGTTTTTTTTCCGTTTTTGCCTTTTTTCATAATAGTTTCCAGCTATAAATCTTCCTTTTCCTGAATACGAGCCAGTCGTAATATTCTGTCTCTGCGACGAACTTTTCCCGCGGGTAATCGGGAACGTAGCTTACTATTACCTTGTAAGGGTTCAATGACTGCCATTCCCAGTCACCTATGGCCTCCGGCTTTTTTGTTTTCAGCAATTGCTCAATATTATCCTGGAAAGTATAATACCCGTCCCAGTCAAAACCATTGGCAATTTCGTTTTTTTTATAGCCGTAACTGCCTGTCAATTCCCCGCCTAGCTGCCACTTCGCGGCATTCCAGCTTAAGTAATCCTTTGTTCCAAGAAATGAACACGCGGCAAAACACACCAAAAACAAGGACACCGCGGACATTCTGAAAAACCCTTCAAAATCAGAGTGTTTTGCGGTAAAAATCAGCACAATCGGCAGCATAACCAGCAAGTACCTGTCGAAAAACTTGAACCTGGCCAGGGAAACAACCAACTGGGCGGCGCAGCATAAAATCACGAATATTTCATGCCTTGAAAAAGAACTTTTTAATACTTTTGACAACATCAAAAGGAAAGAAACACCTGAAATCATCGTCAATAGTACCCAAAAAACATCATTTGACAAGAATCCGGCGTCTTTCCACGCCGATCCGCTTACAGTAAGGGTTCCAATACCGGTTTTACTAATGATATTGTCAAAAAACGGTAATGTTTTATAAATAAGCATATGAATAAAAAACAATATAGTCAATATAAACAATGCCACATGGTTCCAACCCCATTGTTTTGAATTCTTTGCTGCTTTGGACTTTCGTAATTTGATAAAGCCAAAAGGCAGTGCGAACAAGCCGAAATAAAATGCCGCGCTTATCAGCCTGAAGTAAAATTTGCCGGGGGCAAGCGCGCTGACCAATCCCGCCCGCGCCACCCATGTTTGCCCATGGATGTAGTTAAACCAGTACCAGTAAGCGCAAAAAACAACGCACGGCAGCAAAACGACGGCACATAGGGTTTTTATGGTAATCTTTTTCCTGTCATAAAGGGCCAGGTACATGATAACCGTGAATGGAATAAGAATACCCAGCTGCCTTGTCAAATACGCGAACCCCGCAAACAATGATCCGGCAACCAAACAAGCTGTATTTTCCTCCTGCAGGCCTTTAAGGTAAAAATATACGGATGCCAGGAAAAGGGCAAAATAAGGAACATCCGTCATAAAGGAAAAACTTAAAACAAAATAAACAGGGTTAAAAAGAAGGAAAAGGACGGGGATAAAGACATGCCTGTAATTCAGCCGTTTAAGGATCATCAAGGCGAAAAACGTACCGGCAAAAGACAAAAAGAGCGTTGATATTTTAAGTGTCCCGAGGCTGAAACCTAATATCTTTGAAAACAGGATTCCCCACCAGATCTGGAACACGGTCGTTGCCGCGTTCCAGTCATTGATTTTCATCGTTCCAGTTTCAAAATAATGCTGGACACTGTAGGAATACACCCAGTCGTCATTTAACGGGAAGCTGCATTTGAAGGGTTGTAACAATGGCAATAACAGCAGATATATGGCAAGGATTGCCAGGATGGCAAAAATGTTTTTCTTCACTTTGTTATTTCAAGCGAAAAGTCCGCGGCCGGCGCTGAATGGGTTATCTCACCTATTGAGATTCTGTCGACTCCCAGCCTTGCGATCCGTTCAATGTTTTTCAGGTTAACCCTGCCTGAAACTTCTATTTCAACGGGTTTCTTTGATTTCCTGATTATCTTAACTGCTTTCTTAAGCGTTTTAATATCCATATTGTCCAGCATGATAATATTTACCTGCTGTGTCAGGCCCAATTCAACATCCCGGATATTATCCGCCTCAAGTTCAATTTTGGTACCGTACGGAAGCTTGCTCTTTAGCGAAGAGATAAGCTGGTAAAGAGGTATTTTGCTGTTGTGGTATATACTGATGTAATTGTCTTTCACCAGCGCCATGTCATAAAGACCCATACGGTGGTTCACCCCGCCTCCGCATACTACCGCGTATTTATCCAGCATCCTGAGGCCCGGGGCGGTCTTCCGTGTGTCATATATATCGGCGTTCGTGTTTTTCGTCTTCCTGACATACTTTTTTGTAATGGTAGCGATCCCGCTCATGTGAGAGAGAAAATTCAGGGCGGTCCGTTCCCCGGATAGCACCGCCCGGGCAAGACCTGTTATTGTGGCGATAGTCCTCCCGGTTTTCACCGTGTCCCCGTCGCTGTACTTGGCCCTCCAGACGCATTTCCTGTCAAGCATCTTGAATACCTGGCGAGCCACGGCAAGCCCTGAAACCACGCATTGTTCCTTGCAAATGATCTTCGCGGAAATCCTCATGGTCGGGGAAATCAGGTTCATCGCCGTGATATCCCCCGGGCCCATGTCTTCCAAAAGGGCATTCTTAATTAAAGGATTTGCTTTTTTTACGTTGAGTTTCATTTTTTCCTGCTCCCCCGACCCTTCCGTGAGCCGTCATTTCTTTTATCTCGAAATATTTATCGCGGTAAACGGCGGCCAGTTCAAAATCAAGGCTGTCGGCCGCCTGTTTCATTTTTTCCTGGATTTCCTTCAAGAATAAAGGCAGGTTTTTCCTGCTGCTGAATTCAAGGCCGTCTTCGCGCACCAGTGAAATCGCTTCAACTTTGGTCTTGTACTGAAATTCCTCGAATTCCTGGATAGCCTTGACTATTGATTTCGGCGTTATCCCATGTTTTTTATTATATTCTTCCTGGGCCGCCCGCCTGCGGTTCATCTCGTCCATAGCCCTTTTTATCGAACCGGTGATATTGTCAGCGTAGAGAATCACCCTGCCGGAAATATTCCTTGCGGCCCTCCCGCATACCTGGATCAGGCTGGTTTCGGAGCGCAGGAACCCTTCCTTGTCCGCGTTCAGCACAGCGACAAGCCCCACTTCCGGGAGGTCAAGCCCCTCTCTTAAAAGATTTACACCCACAAGACAGTCAAAATTACCCTTGCGCAGGTCTTTGAGGATTTCCACCCTTTCAAGGGCCGGTATTTCAGAGTGCAGGTACCTGACCCTTATTTTTTTCTCTTCCAAATATTCAGCCAGGTCTTCGGCCATGGCTTTGGTAAGAGTCGTGACAAGAACCCTTTGTTTCAGTTTAGCGCAGGCCTCGGTTTCTTTCAGGACATCTTCTACCTGTGAACCCGTGGGTTTCACTGTAACTATCGGGTCTACAAGCCCCGTAGGGCGGATTATCTGCTCCACTACCACTCCGTGAGTTTTATTAAGCTCGTATCTTGAAGGCGTCGCGGAAACGAACATTGCACTGTCGATCAACGCCTCGAATTCGCTGAATTTCAGCGGCCGATTGTCTACGGCGGAAGGCAGCCTGAACCCGAAATCCACGAGCACCTGCTTTCGGGACCTGTCGCCTTCGAACATTCCGTAGATCTGCGGAACTGTCACGTGGGATTCATCGATTATGGTAAGGAAATCTTTCCCAAAATAGTCGATCAGGCAGTAAGGCCTTTCTCCCGGTTTCCTGCCGGCAAAATACCTGGAGTAATTCTCAATACCGTGGCAGAAACCTGTTTCCCGCATCATTTCCAGGTCGTACCTGGTGCGCATCTCAAGCCGCTGGGCTTCAAGCAGCTTGCCGTTTTTCCTGAACCACTCCAGCCGGAGCTCCAGCTCTTCTTCTATGGCTTTAAGCGCACCCTCAAATTTCGTCTCGGAAACCACGAAATGGCTTGCCGGGTAAATGACG
>MGVM01000033.1:0-4124 GCA_001800495.1 Elusimicrobia bacterium RIFOXYB2_FULL_48_7 | reverse complement strand
AAATATTCTTTATAATGTCATCTTCGTACTCTATCCTGAGCGCGGTTTCTAGGTATGCCGGCCATACTTCAACCACGCCGCCCCTGACCCTGAATTTGCTCCGGTCAAAACCAATATCATTGCGCTCATATCTGGTTTCAACAAGTTCCTTGAGCAGGAGCTCTCTGCTTTTCGTTGTTCCCTTCTCTATGAAAACACACATTTCCTCAAAATCAGAAGGCGAACCTATGTTGTATATGCAGGAAACGGAAGCAACGAGGACCACGTCTTTTCTTTCAAGCAGCGAAGATGTCGCTTTCAACCTCAACCGGTCGATATGCTGGTTTATTGAGGCATCCTTGTCTATATACGTATCCGTCTGAGGGAGATAAGCCTCCGGCTGGTAATAATCGTAATAAGAGATGAAGTATTCCACGGCGTTTTCAGGGAAAAACTGCTTGAATTCGGAGTATAGCTGGGCGGCAAGGACTTTATTGTGGGAAATTATGAGCGTGGGTTTCTGGAGTTTCTCTATGATATTGGCCATCGTAAAAGTTTTCCCGGAACCCGTCACGCCGAGAAGCACCTGGTTTTTGACGCCTTTTTCATATTCGCTGACAATCTGCTTTATGGCCTCCGGCTGGTCCCCCGACGGCTTGAAATCAGAAACTAGCTTAAACATTTTTTCAGTTCACCTATCATTTCGAAATTCGTGCCGTTCAAGGTAAGCGGCGTGATCGAAATTCTCTTTTTCTCTATCGCGCGGATATCGGTGCCGTCCGGGTTGTCATTTCTCAGGACTTTCCCCTTCAGCCAATAATACGACAGGCCATATGGGTCATGCCGTGTTTCTATGGTATCATCGTAAATTTTTCTTCCCAGGCAGGTTACTTCAACGCCTTTTAAAGCGCGTGAAGGCAAATCCGGGATGTTCACGTTAAGCAGTATTTCTTTCTTCAGGTTCCATCCAAAAACTCTCCGGGCCAGTTTGCTGCTGAATTCCGCGGCATTTTTAAAATTCTTGCCCCATGTCCCTGACATCGACACGGCTATCGAGGGAATCCCCATGAAAGCTCCCTCCCTGGCGGCTCCCACGGTGCCCGAATAGAAAACATCTATCCCCATGTTTGAACCAAAATTGATGCCGGACACCACCATGTCGATTTTCCTTGACCCGATCTTTATGATGCCGAACCTGACACAATCCGCCGGCGTGCCGTCCATTACATATAAGTTTTTTTCCAGCTGCCTTGCCCTCACCGGCCCGCGCAGGGTCATCGAATGGCTGACTGCTGACTGCTCCTTTTCCGGGACAACAACAAATACCTGCGCAAATCTTGAAATTTCCTTTATTAAAGGTTTCAATCCGAGACCGAAGATGCCGTCGTCGTTTGTTATTAGTATTCTTTTCGTATAGTCCACCCCTCTAGTATTTATAGCTGCTGCCGCCGATGAACTCGCGCATCAGCGAATTATGCGGTACAACGATGTCGTCCTTGAATTCCTCTATTTCCGTCAAGAGACCGTAGACTCTTTTTGCCCTTATGAAAGCGTCGGTTTTTTTAGGGTCATCACTGTATTGTTTTATTATTTCAGGGAAATACTTGAAAAGGTGTTTCTTGTGAACCGGCAGCTCATAGGACAGCGCGCTGTTGAATATATGATCCGCCTTTTTTATGAAAGGCACTATGTACTTCATTTCGCTCCTGCGCACGTAATGCCAGTGGCCTACAGTTTTGCCCGGGTCATAACCCCTGTGCCAAGAATCGCGCACCATCCTGCGAAGCATTCTCAAGTCAGCCCAACGGACAAATTCGCCCGTTTTGTCCTTGAGCTGGCACATAGCTTCTATGTAAAGCTTGAATTTGAATTCCTGCGGCACCGCTGATGACAGTCCCTCGTAAAGCCCGTGCAGGCTGTCAATGAGCAGTATCTCGCCTTTTTTAAGGCAAAACTCCTGGTCATTGAGTGTCCTTATGCCTGTTTTAAAATTATATTTCGGTGACCTTACGGTTTTACCCTTCATCAGGAGTTTCAGATGCTCGTTTATAAGGTCCAAATCAAGCGCGAACGGCGTCTCAAAATCGTAATCACCATACTCATCCCTGGGATGTTCATTAAGATTCCTGAAGTAATTGTCCAGGTTCATCAGCGAAAAAGAAAGGCCTTCTTTTTTCAGGACCTCGCCAATCTTTATGGTGGTCGTAGTCTTTCCGGAACTGGACGGGCCGGCGACTATGACTATCCTTATTTTATCCCTGTTTTTGATTATTTTCCTTGCGACAGCGTCAATTTCACAGTTATACAGCGCTTCAGAATCAGCCACCAGCTTTTTCAATCCTCCGTTTTTTACTTTATCGCTGAGTTTCTTCACCGTCTCGCAATCGTGGTCTACGTTCCAGCTGAAAACTTTCAAAAGGTTTTTGTAAGGGACGTTGTCCTCAATAATTATGAAGGATTCCCTGCCCTCGCGTATCCTGCTATGTTCATGGCGGTAAAGGATATACGCTTTCGCGGTCTTGAAATGGGCGTTTTCTATCAGGACTTTTTCGGTTAAATCGGAGATTTCTTCGACGCTCGGGGTCGCGCCAAGGGGGTACAGTTCCCCCATCAGGGCAATGACTTTCCTTGTCAGTTCCTGGGCAAGCTCCCTGTTCCTTCCCCCTACAGCCAAAACAGCCTTGAATATAGAATTTTCGATCCTCTCGCGGTCAAAAGGCACTATAGCGCCGTTTCGTTTGATGATCTGCCTGATTTTATAACTTTCTATCTGCTCTTCCCTGAAAAGCGATTGTTGTTTTGCCATAAAATTATTACACGTATTATATGAAAAATAACATGATTATTCCACATATTACCCCTATACTGGCCATGAACGCGGTTCCTGCAATCCCAAGCGCCGGGATCATGAATATTGATCCTATTAACGTGCTGGCAGCAGCCCCCGCAAGGTCTACCGCGTACAAAACACCTGTATTCACGCCATCCTTTCCAATAATCGCAGATATTATTGAAAACACAGCTCCAGAGCAAAAACATGGCACAAAAACAACACCAAACCATGCAGCTTCCGGTAACCCTGAATTGAAGAATGCAGGCATAGCAGCTGTCACAAGCAAAAGTATTGCCTCAATAATGAACAATTGCCTTTTCCCTGATCCTGTTAGACCCTTCGAGAATAAAAAACTCCCGGCTGCCACCCCTGCCATTCCCGAGGTGATGATCAACCCTATCCTGTAATACAAATACCCGTAAACAGACTGGTAAGCGAATATTACCATTAGCTCAACCAGCATAGCGGTGAAACCTACAATCCCAAGGTTCATTAAAACTGAATAATTTGCACCTTTCTTCTTTAAGATTACACAAATCACTAACATAATAACCAGGACAAAAATGAATATATAGCTTATACCCGTTTCCAAGTATTTCAAGATTTTTATAAGACCGGCGCCCGAATACGAGCTCCATAACAACATCGAATTAAAGTAGCAGGCCGGTTTGAAATCCCTGTTTAACTGAAACGTTTCATTTCCCGTGATTTCTTCCCTTATCTTTGAAACTCTTGTTTCATTAAGCATGTAATTGATGCTGTTATCCGTTAAAAACATGGGTTTTATGCCGTATTGTTTCATTTTAGCGGTATAGAAACCGGGCTTATCCGTCAACATTCCATCTGAAAACACATAATAATTTCTTTCTCCCGGCAGTATAACACAATTTTTGAACACATATTTACCAGTAAAATACACGCATGAACTCATTGATCTGAGTTCACCTGCCATGTAATTCTCAAGCGAGGGCAGGCTTAAAACCAGCGTTCCGCCTGGTGAAAGGCTTTTCTTTGCTTCGCTGAAAAACTCTTGCGTGTAGCACCTGTTCATCAGGCTGGTTTCAGGTCCTGGAAGCCCCAGTATTATGCAGTCATACTTTTCTTTTGTGTTCCTCACGTAAGACCTTATGTCGGCGCTTATTATTTCAACTTTTTTGTCAGTGATGAGTTTTTTGTCTTCCTCCCTCATGTACTTTTGGGCCATTTCGATCATGACCGGGTCAATTTCAACATAAGCGATTTTTTCCGCCGGGAACTTGAATATTTCAGCGATTTTCCCGTTTATACCACCTCCCAGGACAAGCACATTCCT
>MGVM01000032.1:4399-5135 GCA_001800495.1 Elusimicrobia bacterium RIFOXYB2_FULL_48_7 | reverse complement strand
CCGGTGGTTTTATGACCGTTGCTTTTCGCGATACCGGCACCGGGATAAAGAAGGAGAATGTCGGCCATGTGTTTGACCCGTTTTTCACGACAAAAGACATCGGCAAGGGCACCGGTCTCGGGCTTACGGTAAGCTATGGTATCATCCAGAAACACAACGGGGAAATAGCATGTAAAAGCGAAGGCGAAGGTAAGGGCGCTGAATTCATTGTTAAGCTCCCGCTGTAAAAAATGGTGTTTTTTAAAAAGGGAAAATGAAGAAAATATTTATCATAGAAGACGACCCGGATGTATCCCTCCTGATCAAGGATGTTTTTGATGTGAACAATGTGGCCGCAACATTTTTCTCTTCATCTGCAATGGCCCTTAAGGAAATCAAGGCGCAGCGCCCGGACATGGTGATAATGGACCTGATGATGCCCAATATCTCAGGTTTTGAGGTTTGCCAGTATATTCGCTCGGATATAAAACTCAAGGATATTTTTGTAATGGTTATAACTGGTTACGATTCACCAAAAATGCGCAAGGAGATATTTTCCTACGGTATCGATGATTACCTGCCCAAACCCTTCGACCTCAAGGTTTTCATGGACAAGGTCAACAGGTTCCTGAAATAATCCGGCCTTTTTTCATCTATAATTGAATTGACTTGACCCCGTTAACTTTGTATAATTTATCATAAGCTGCATTGTTTTAATTATTAAAATAATTAGAATTAGGTCGTCATTCTAATTATT
>MGVM01000032.1:3869-4367 GCA_001800495.1 Elusimicrobia bacterium RIFOXYB2_FULL_48_7 | reverse complement strand
AAAGCCTGTCTGCTTATCCTGTTCACTGCTTCCTTTGTCTTCTTCCTTTCAGGAAATGCTTCCGCTATCTGGTGGGTTGAAAGTTCATCGGGTGACTGGAATGACGGTTATTTTTACAGGTCAACCACTACCACGAATGAACTCGCGATTTCCTCCTGGACCAATTGGTACGATAATAACTGGCGTTTCAGGATTACCGTCACTATTGACAATCTCGCTAACTCGAACCCGTTGTATGATTACCAAGTAACATTTACAACCAACACCAAATACTTATTCGACTCCACCAAGCTCGACATTGACGGGAAAACAATACGTTTTACCGATTCTGACGGCATGACCCCCATCCCTTTCTGGATTGAAAAGTGGGATGTCAAGTCGTCAACTGACGGAAAATCTGTCTTCTGGGTGAAAGTCCCATTGATTTCAGCCAACAGCAGGAAAGATATTTTCATGTATTACGATACTATCTCTACAACGGGTTTTTCGAATAGGGCA
>MGVM01000032.1:2906-3824 GCA_001800495.1 Elusimicrobia bacterium RIFOXYB2_FULL_48_7 | reverse complement strand
TATATTAAACGCGCTTTCAGTTTTGCCCAGAACGTCCAGCTGAGGGTGAAATTCCAGTGGAGCTCGTATTGCTATGGCGGCGCGGTCGTTCCTCCCTACACAAACGTCAGTAATCTCACGTTCCAGCTTCCCGAGGGGAACATAAAGGCTTACCTGTACGGCAATAAACCATGGGAAGAACAGGAATTTTTTTCCTCGCTTGGCAATTCATTTGCCATGAGGTGGAATTTTTTCAGGACTGACAAGGGTATTTCCGGGCCTGAAAGAGGATGGGTTGACAAAATAATTGTCAGGAAATATACAAGCCCCGAGCCAACCGTCACCCCCAGCCAGACCGAGGAATCGAAAACAGACGTTTACACTTACGCGGAATACTATTCGAACGTTATCCAGACCCTGGGGGAAAACACGGATGTCACGAAAACGTCCTGGACGGCCACCGGAAACATAACTATTTTTGTCCGCGGCGCCAATGAAATCTTCTCCATGTTGACCACCACTCCTTCCTGGACACAGGTTTCTTTCAGCGGGGCTAACCCAGACATACTAGGGAAATATATCCAGTACAAGGCGGAGCTCCGCGGCCCCGGAGACAGCACTCCTTTTTTGAACGAAATCTCTATAGAGTATAATTCACCGCCGGCCAGGCCGTCCGGATTCAGGGGTACGGCCGTCTCAACTTCGTCCATAATGTGGTCCTGGACGGATAACGCCAGCGCATATATCTCGACAATGTCTTACGTTTACAGGATTTATTCGAGCACACGCACAGGCGGATATCCCTTTAATGGATACCTCACGCCCGATACATCGATGTATGGCATAATAAAAGAACTGCCAGGTGACACTACTTACTGGATTGAAACCGGCATGTCCGCGAATACCCCGTATTCCAGGTTTGCCGCTGCCGCGAACGAT
>MGVM01000032.1:0-2869 GCA_001800495.1 Elusimicrobia bacterium RIFOXYB2_FULL_48_7 | reverse complement strand
GTCGATAAATTCAGAATATTTTTATGATGATTACGCTATTTCCGAATCAGCTCCCTGGTATGTGCCGATTTCCACTGGTTACTGGTACCAGGACAGGTATTTCCGGTTTTGCTCCAGCCATACAGCAATACCTTCGGGAAATTTCACCAGCAGTATAAGTTCCGGCGCCGGTAAACTGGAATACTACAGGGTCTGGTGGGGAACATCAGCTGTTTATACCATGCCCATGGCGGGTGACTCACCTACTGGTGAATTAAAATGGGGGGCAAGCTATTATTCTCTGTCACCCAGCACTCACGCTGACCAGCA
Source organism: Elusimicrobia bacterium RIFOXYB2_FULL_48_7 (assembly GCA_001800495.1). Lineage (GTDB taxonomy): Bacteria > Elusimicrobiota > Endomicrobiia > CG1-02-37-114 > XYA2-FULL-39-19 > OXYB2-FULL-48-7. The sequence goes on along the minus strand of MGVM01000032.1, from coordinate 2,560 downwards.
GGGAATCCCAATCCCTATTCCCAGCGGATTTAACCTGGCGTTAAAGCCGGCAATCCTGCTTTCTGTAACCTTGAACAGGGATTCATGGTATTTCCATTGCGCCAGTTACAACGGTGATAACGAAATAAGTACCTCTGTTGTCCTGGGCCCTTACTTCTTCAACGGTGCCCCTTCACCTATCACCGACCTTGCAGTAACTCCTTCGATAGTCGAGGAAGGCAGCGTTGTACTGACCTGGACGGCCCCGACAGCCGACGCTACTTTCAGTAATATAACCTCCGGGAAATATTACCTGAAATACAACGGCACGATCATCCTCAATGACAATATATTCAACGCTTCACCCGGATTAATAATCACGACAGGAAGCTTCAGCCCCGGAGAGAAACACACCCGTGTGATTACCGGGCTGAATCCTGGCCAGCCATACTGTTTCGCGGTTAAAACCGAGGACAATGCGCAGAATGTATCTGAATATATAATGTATGTTGTCCAGCTGGCGGCGAAAGTCGCAAAGATATCTGTCACAGATGTCGCTCCTAAGACATTTTATGCCAGCAAGGATTACAGCAGTTATGCTCTCGTGACAATACAAACGCAGGACAGCGGCAATAACCCTCTGAAGCTGGCGGCAAACTCAGTGGTTTACTTGTATTCAGATTCCTCTAAGGGTTCTTTTTCCAAGGACCTGGTTGACTGGACGCCCTCGCCTGGCTCGGTCCAGCTGCTGAAAGGCGAATACCTGAAACAGTTCTATTATGCAGACGAGCAGTCCGGTGCTCCGGTTATCTCTTGCGATGAATTTCCCGACTTGAGCTGGGCAGTGGGCACAACATCGCTCACTGTTATACCTGGACTGGCTACTGCGTTCAGGGTCACGCATGCAGGCAGCGGGGTAATCCAGAGGGACAGCATAAACGGAACCATAGAGGCGGTGGATGAATTTGGGAACAGGTCTGACAAGTATCTTGGCAACATTATCTCCACCTCTACCCCGGGCGAACAGAGGATAAATCCCAGCACGAATACCTTTCTGCCAGAGGATCTCGGTCTGAAAAATGTGGTATTCACTAATAACTATATAGCCGGCCCCGCCTACGCGCGGGTTGAAGAAGCCACCGATGAAACATACAAGGACGCTTATTTCTATGACACGAATACCGGCTGGGCCGTTGGCGACAAGGGAAGCATAAGGAAGACGGGTAACGGCGGGACTTCTTGGATATCTCAGGTTTACGGTACTACAACCGCAAGAGGGCTTTTCAGCGTGCATTTTCCGGCGGGGTACGTAAGCACAGGCTGGGCGGCGGGTAAAAGCGGGCTTATAGTCAGGACTACCGACTCGGGAATGAGCTGGAGCGAACAGGCATCAGGGACTGCCGAGGACCTCAACACCGTTTTTTTTATCAGTCCGGCTATCGGTTTTGCGGCTGGTACAAGTGGGAAGATAATAAAAACAACCAATGGGGGAACCACTTGGGCAAACAGCAGCACAGGTATTTCAGGTGCTCCTGAACTCACATCGATATATATTATCGGCGCCAGCAGTGTGGGCTGGGTAGTAGGAAAGGGTGGGGCGGTGTACCAGACAACTGATAACGGAGCCAGCTGGGTTAACCAGTCTGCTTTGTTCCCCGGTCTGGCGGCAAAAGACCTTTTCTCGGTTAAATTCATGGATTTTGACGCTGCAATGGGATTCGTCACGGGTTCAAGCGGTGCGATATATAAAACTTCAAATAGCGGGGCTGCGTGGGCCCAGCAGACAAGCCTGACATCACAGATTATTTACGACATTGATTTTAACGACCCCAACGCCGGGATAACCGCAGGCGCGGGCGGGGCACTGCTAAGGACTGCTGACGGGGGAACCACTTGGGTGGTTGGAAATTCCACCAAAACATTTTATGCTGCTTCATTCAGGACAAACGCTTTTGTCCTGGGAACCGACGGTTGTATTTTGAAATCCGCCGACCAGGGCCAGACCTGGACAAAATTCGCTATGCAGGGAATATCTGATCCATTGTACTGGAATGGAACGGTGCTAACGCCTGTATCAGCCACAACAAAACCGTTGGTACAGGGAAAATCCGCCCAGGACATCTGCCTGTTCGGAGTACGAACGCACTACGGCGACCTCTGCACATGGAGGGGCCTGACAGTGCAGAAAACCGGCACGGTTACCGACGACGCGGTTGGCGTGCGCCTTTACAGGGACAATGGCGACAGGTTATTCAATAAAAACAACGACGCTTTCAAGGCGCAGGGCACATTTTCCGCCGGAATTTCATCGCTTACTTTCTCGGACGAAACCGTTACACAGTCAACAGGTTATTATTTCATTGTCTATGACGTCTCATTCACGGCCAAAGTCGGGGAAACACTTGGGCTTACAATCCCGCAGGACGCTTTTAGCTACAGAATAGGCGATATACCTTTTGCCAGGAACAACCTTCCCTATACTTTTAATCCGTCAATAATCGTTCCGAGTTCAACCACCATAATTATAAGTTACTCAGACCTCTCGGGAAACTATGCTCCCGGCGGGATAAGTTCAGCCACG
>MGVM01000031.1 GCA_001800495.1 Elusimicrobia bacterium RIFOXYB2_FULL_48_7 | reverse complement strand
AGGATTCCAGCACCGGCAGGGCTTCCCGCTCAGACATCTTCTGTATCACCAGCCCGCCCTGGGCGTAGACATATTCGCCGAGTTTAAGGTCGTAGAATTCATTGCGGGCCTTTCTCTGTTCGCCGAAATATTCCACGGTGACTATTTTATCGTTTATCTCAACTACTTTTCCCGGTATCGCGTAGCACATAGGTTTTTAAAAATACAGGTCCCTTGACCCGTTCCTTATCTCGTTCAACTTCTTCTCAACCAGCGCCCTCATGTCCCTGTCGTTTATTTCCTTCAGGTAATGGCTAATGACCTTGTTGCCAAGTTTGTAGGTGCCGTTTGTCCTGGCAAAATCCTCCAGGTATTCGGCAAAGGTGAGCAGGCCGTTGGGCCGGCAGAACTTGTGGATATTGCCCGGCTTGGATAATTCCATGAAGTGTTCCCCCGTCCTGCCCAGCCGGTAACACGCCGTGCAGAAACTTGGCAGAAGTTTGTCTTTCAACACGTTCTTGATAACCTCGTTAAGAGGGCGCTCATCGGAGACCTCAAACTGGCCGCCAAGGCCTTCGGCCTTGCCGTAGCCGCCGACAACCGTAACGGACGCCGCTGACGCCTGTGAAATGCCAATATGGAACGCTTTGCGCCTTATCTGGGCGCTTTCCCGGGTACTTATTATCATTCCGGTATATGGGACAGACAACCTTATAATGGCGATCAATTTCAGGAAATCATCATCAGAGACCGTATATTCGGGTTTGTAGGTTACCGTGGGCGCAGGCCTGAACCTGGGCACGGAAATGGTATGGGGCCCAACATTGAACTTTTTTTCAAGATATTGTGAGTGTGACAGCAAACCCAGCACTTCAAAGCGCCAGTCGTACATGCCGAAAAGCACGCCCAGGCCCACATCATCTATGCCTGCTTTGAAAGCCCTGTCGTGAGCGGTAATCTGCCTGTCGTAATCCGCTTTGGGGCCCTGGTGAAGCTTCTTGAATGTGGCCCTGTGGTAGGTTTCCTGGAAAAGCTGGTAAGTGCCTATCTGCGCTTTCTTGAGTTTCCTGTAATTCTCTACTGTTGTGGCGGCGATATTCACATTTATCCTGCGGATATTGCCCTTGGGCGTTCTTACGGAATATATTTTTCGCACCACGCCCGCGACATAATCAATGGTGTTCTTTTCCGGGTCTTCCCCGAGCTCAAGCAGAATCCTTTTATGCCCGGTGTTTATGAGGTGCTTTACCTGCTGTTCTATTTCATCAAAGGAGAGTTTCTTGCGTGTTGATTCGGTATTTTTCTTGTGAAAATTGCAGTATTCGCATTCGTTCACGCAGTAATCCGATACATAAAGGGGCGCGAAAAACACCAGGCGCTCGCCGTAAATTTCGTTCTTGATACGTGCAGCAGTTTTAAACAGCTCTTGAATGAGCTTCTTGTCCTTCAGGTTTACCAGGTACCCAGCTTCCTCAAGTGATAGCCCCTTCTTCAGCGCCGCTTTCTTAAGAATCTCCCGCACCCTCCCTGCTGAAGGTTTCCCGGTTTTCTTTAGTATGCCGTTAATTATTTTTTCATTAATGATCATTTTTTTTGTCATACCCGCGAAAGCGGGTATCTGTGTCTTTATTTCTCCCCGCTTATACTATCTATGTAGACGTCTTTGCCGAAAAGGATATCAATATCCTTGCCCTTGCACTTCGGGCAACCCTCAACCCCTATATTCCTTGCCGTGATCTCCCCTCCGCACTTACTGCACTTCGCGGACAGGTTCTCGGTGATTATCTCTATCGTGGCGCCCTGGGCTATAGTCCCCGGGAAAATATGGTCAATAAAGCTGTGCCTTAACAGATCATCAAGCACGCCGCTTGCTTCGCCGTTTTTAATAACAACCTTCGTTATTTTTGAAAGCGAATTCTTTGCGGCTTCTGCTTTTATCTTATCAAAAAGGTCTCTTGCTATTCCGGTCTCATGCATGAATTATACTCTGGTTTTGCTGGAAGGACTTCTTAGGACTATTTTATAATAATAAAAGCAGCATTTCAAACAAGGTTTTTGCTTGAGGTTTCTGTCAGAATTGTTGACTTTTTATGGCATGCCAAAAGTCAAACTTCTACGAGTGTTGAGTTTAGTTAGGTGTTGTGTTACCAAAATTATCACTACTGGGTTTATTAATGAATTACCGCAACTTTTCCAGTTTTTTTCTGCCCATCAAGCGCTTTCAAAACATAAACATATACACCCGGTACAATTGTTTTGCCATCGCTGTTTTTTCCTGACCAGTCAATCACACCGTTTCCTAAAACAGCTTCATTAAGATTGCATACCAACTTTCCAGATAAAGTGTATATATTCAGTTCCGTGTTCGCTGGTAAATTATTGAAGCTCATTTTGTGCCCGGTTTTTACACTAAGCGGATTTGGATAGACAACCGTTTCATTGAAGGAAGTATAATCGTGTGTTTGCGGAGGCTTTCCTATGAAATTCTGGCTTGTTTGGTCAGAACTTAAATTTGCAAAAGCCAGGCTGGCTGGTGTAAATGTATAACCTGTTTTTGTCGGTGTTACCGTATAATTTGCTGAGATCAAGCTGCTGAATGTATAAGACCCGTCGCTGGCCGTAGTGGCTGTTGTGTTTACTGTGCCGCTGGTTAAGGTTACCGTTACATCGCTTATTCCTACATTACCTGATGTCCTGAGAAATCCGCTGATGAGATATGTGGCGACAGAACCTGGTTGAACATACTGGCCATTTGAGTTTGTAACGCCGCTTTGAAGCCCTACGCTGTTTTCCGCTTTGACGGTGAAATAATAGGTGGTTCCTACAACAAGCGTTAGATTTGACTTCGTAGCTGAGGTAATCGAACCGTTTGCCGTTGCTGTCCAGCCGGCTATATCCAAACCGCCTAAGGTGGTCCCTATGGCATAATAGTATTTTGCTATGCCTGATTCCGGATCGGAGCTAGCCATCCAGTTTGCCGACAGCTGGTTGGTTGAATTTGTTGAATCAACATCCGTCCCAGTACCGTCGTTGACTGTTGCGATATTGGTCGGGAGTGTGGAATCCCCGTTGCTGGCGGATACTTTGTATTCTAGAACCCGATTATTGCCTGTGTCAGCAATCCAAATGTTTCCTAAATTATCAGCAGTTACTCCACATGGTGTATACATTCCAGCTAGCGTACACTCTGATTCGTCAGAAGCAAAATTCGTTTGACCCAACACTAGACTTGCTGCCTGGCCGTTATTCGCTGGTGTTGTGTATTTGAGTATTCTATTGTTGGCAAGATCAGCAACCCAAAGATTTCCTGATTCATCAATACTCACACTGCTTGGATTATTAAGCCCCGCTTGTGTGCAAGTGGAAGAATTATGAATATAATCAGGCTGTCCCAAGACCAAACTAGCAGCCTGGCCATTGCTTGATGGCGTAGTGTATTTTAGAATCCGGTTATTACTTTTATCAGCAACCCAAATATTGCCCAATTTATCTACAGTTACAGTAGAATTATTACCCCAACCACTTTTACCTAATCCGGTTTGTGTACACGTTGCTACTCCTGAAATAAAATCTGTCTGGCCTAAAACCAGTGTTGCCGCCTGCCCGTTGGTTGATGGTGTCGTGTATTTCAAAATGCGATTATTATAACAATCAGCAACCCAAACATTGCCTGAAATATCTACGGTTACACTAAAAGGACCACCCCAACTACTATTGCCCAATCCAGTTTGTGTACAAGCATACACTTTTGAAGAAAAATTTGTCTGTCCTAAGACCAGGCTAGCAGCCTGGCCATTGCTTGATGGCGTTGTATATTTAAGAACACGATTATTTCCAAAATCAACGACCCAAACATTCCCGGAAGTATCAACGGCAACACTTGTCGGGCCCCCAGAATAACTGCCCAGTCCTGTTTGTGTGCAAGCAGGAGAAATTGCTGTAAAATTTGTCTGGCCAATAACCCCATCTGCTTGTTGTCCATTCGAAAGCGAGGTTGAATTATTCCACCATAATATGCGGTTTTTTGAATAATCACAGACGTAGATTCTGCCGCTTGTGTTATCCTTAGCTATACTATAAGGCCTTATGCGTTGTTCATAGCAAACTGGATTTTTGTGAGTGAAATCAGAATGACCTAAAACCAAGTTTGCAGCTTGACCATTGCTTGATGGATTTGAATATCGTAATAATCGACTATTACCACCATCAGCAACCCAGATATTACCCGAATCATCTATGCTTAAGCCATAAGTGTAATACACGCCAGTTTGTGTGCAAGTGACCACACTTAAAGTGAAATCTGATTGACCTAGGACCAGACTAGCAGCCTGGCCATTGCTTGATGGTGTAATATATTTAAGAACTCGAAAATTGTCTGAAACCCAAATATTACCTAATTTATCAACACATAATCCCATTGGTTGATACAAACCAGTTTGTGAACATGATTGATTATTGCTCGTGAAATTTGATTGACCCAAAACTAAACTTGCTGCTTGTCCATTGCTCGTTGGAGCATTATATTTTAGTATTCGTCTCCCACCTTCTTCAACAACCCAAACATTGTCTGATCCATCTATGCCTACATCTTTAGGACCGGTCAGTCCAGATTGTGTACAGGCAGATACTTTCGAAGTAAAATTATTCTGGCCTAAGACCAAGCTAGCTGTTTGGCCATTACTTGATGGTGTAATATATTTAAGAACTCGGCAACCGCCACCATCGGCAACCCAAACATTTCCTGAACTATCTATCCCTAAACCACTTAATGTATCAAACCCGGTTTGTGTGTAAGATGATAATTTGGTTGTAAAATTTGGTTGTCCTAAAACGAGAGTTGCGGCCTGGCCATTGCTTGATGGCGTTGTGTATTTAAGAACACGATTATTTCCGGTATCAGCAACCCAGATATTTCCAGAGCCGTCTATGCATATATCAGAAGGATAATTAAGCCCTGTTTGAGTACAGGTAGATTCACTGGAAAAAAGATCTGTTTGGCCGAGAACGCCATCTGGTGTTTGCCCATTGGTGATTGTAGTAATATTATTCCACCATAACACTCTATTGTTCCAGTAATCGCAAGCATATAATCGATTGTTCATAGTATCAATAGCAACGTTATAGGGCCCAAATTCTTGACCATTTAAAAGAAAATTATGCGTAAAATCAAATTGTCCCAAGACCATGTCTGCTTTGCCGTCGGATATCAGGGCGTTTGTAGTTGCTGGTAAAAAACATAATATCACTACAAAGAAAATACAGAAATAAAACTTGTTCATAATATTTCACCTCAATACTATCTACAAGATTCCTGGCCGGTAACCTGGTCCAGTATGCTACGAACGTTGAATTATTCTGTCGCTAATTAGTCAGAGTGTTATTAATCACATTATAAACCTAATAAAAGTTTTTTTATCGCCTCACTCGCAAGATCAACAAATATATCCTTTCCTGTTTGACCTAATTTAATTGCGTGTTTTTTTATTGTCGCTATTGCCAATTTTGTTCTAGGTGTTTCTGCCAATATGTCATCTATGCCTTTTTTCAAGCTATTTTTTTCTTCTACGCTTAAATTTTCAAGCAAATCAATATACTCCTCTGTTGCCTTAATTTTTGCTTCTGTCCAAGGATATGGTTTCCCGCAGTTATAACAACATGAGGGTACCTTATCTAAAGAATAAGAGAATTCGTTACCTCCACCGTGATGATATCCATGGATTTCTTTATCACACTTTTGACATTTATTTATTGTGGCCTTGCCACATATATCACAATAATTCTTGTTATGTTGCTGAGCTTCTTTCATTCTACTGTTAATTAAATGTCCATTGAGACATATCTGAGCAATATCAAAATACCCCATTTTCTGCTCCTTCGTTTGAAATAGTCTATTAGATTCATGCTAATTAAAACCTATATTCCAAAAATGTTTTTACCACGACCCTGGATTTAATTTTATGCTTTCGAATAAGACTAGATAGCATTTTCACTAAAATACTTCTTTCTTAAATATTCAATAAATAGCGAGAATAAAAGCAATACAATTACCCCCGGTATTTCTAGAAAAAGATAAAGCGGATAGAATGTAAAAGCAGCAATGTTTAATTTGAACCACGTATAATACTTAATTATTTCGTATGTCATTATGATAATACCAATACCTAACACTATTATTTTTGAACGACTTGTTATTGTTCCCCAAAAATAGATTAAAATTGACAACATATCAAAAACAAAATAAAAAATAATACTGTTTTCATGACCATATATTTTGTACTCTACTATGATGTTTTTAATCATATATATCATCCAGAATATAACTGGAATTGATAAAACAAAATAACGGATCATTTTATGTTGTATATTTGTTATTTGTCTCTTCACAATCTACCTCTTAAGGCTACAAAAGCCTTAATTCAGGGCATTCTCAAGATTGTAACCAGAAATCTTTACCTGGATTCCTGCTATTAAGCAAAGCTACGCTTTGCTGCTACAAAAACACCGCCGATAAATCGGCAACTACGATTTTAGCATTGTTTTGATTGTTTGAAGATTATTTCAAAGTCCTTGACGATGTTTTTGTGGCTGGGAAGACCCTGAAAATCTGACAGCCACTTTTTTATGTATTTCAGGTCGAGTTTATGTTGTTTCAAAAGAATGCTTTTGACATCTTCTTTATCAATTGCCCTGCCAGCGAACATCTTTAGCACTATCACGTCTTCAGGAGTGGCAAATTTGACAGGGTAATTCTCAATCATTACTTCCCTCGCCCTTGAAAGGGCCTGTTTTTCATAAGGAGTGAAAGAAAAGATAAAATCCACCCTTACTTTTGAATCCATATCTTCGGCAGGCAGAACCATTGTGTCTTTTAGGAATTTTTCAGGGTTTTCCGGGGCCATTTTTATGTGAAGCTCAGAACAAATGGTTTTAATGGCCTGGAATTGGTCAATATTCACACCGAGGGTAACATCGATGTCTCTTGTGAAGCGGGGCGAACCGTACAATAAAACCGCCTGCCCCCCGATAATCATGTATGGCACATGATTCTCATCAAGGGCGGAAGCTATTTTCTTCAGTAATTTATTTATCAATGTTTTAGTTTGCCCGGAAGTTTGTTCAGCGCGCGGGCGATCCGGACATCAACTTCGATGCCGTCCATGATATTCTTTGAAGTGATTACGCCAAGGTCGGTTGCTTCTTTCAGCATGGAATCATACAAGGCCATGGCCTGTTTGTGGGATATGCGCTCGTTTTTGATGAGTTTATTGTTGAATTTTTCCAGTTTTGCGCTGTTTTTGATCATGGTTAATTATACCAAAAATGGAGTGAACAGACAACATTCCTGGAACTGTCATTTCTTTTTAAGCTTATAGTATGTTGCCTTTCCTTTGCCGACACGCTCGATGTGCCCCAAAGAAATCATTTTATTAAAATCAAGCGCCCGGGTCGGCCTGGCTCGGCTGGTTATTTTTGAGTATTCACGGTCGGTTATAAACCCTTTTTCTGTTATATACGCAAGCATCGCCTTATGATGCTCTTTCAATTCGTTTGATGGTTCAGAAACCACCGAATCCAACTCCTTTGAAACCCGGTTCAGTTCATCTATAATGCCTTCCGCAAAATATTCAAGCCACGGCGTAAATTCAACAGTGCCTACGATATCATAATAATTACCCAGCACCCCGACATTTTGGAAATAGCGGGTTACGTTCTTGTTATAATAATTTTCAAAACTGAACAAGTTGAACGTATTTAAGCCCATTCCCGCTAAAAGAACCTTTGTAGCCAGACGGACAGTCCTTCCGTTGCCATCAATAAATGGATGAATTATAATGAATTGCTTGTGAAAAATACCCGCCAGGACTATAGGGTCAATCTTTGAGACGTTCTCTTTAACATAATTCACCAGCTCGTTCATTAGAAAAGACACGTCCTGGTGGTCTGGCGGCCAGTATACAGTTTTATGCTGACGCGGATCATTGACAAATACCGGTTCCTCGCGCAATTTACCGCATTTCCCCTTTGTTAACAATCCTTTTACGATTATTTTATGTATATCCAGCATTAACTGTAAGTTCAGCAATAGTTTATTATGCTTTTTCTGTTGTTCATTGAGCATAACAAGGGCATCATTGTAATTGAGAACTTCCTTCTGGCTGTCAGTTATGTTTTGGGGCAGGCTTTTAAGGATTTGTTTTACTTCAGTCAGCGGAAGGGTATTCCCTTCAATGCTTGTTGATGAAAAAGCAGAAATTTCCCTGGCATGCCTTTCAAATTCCGCAAGAATAACAGTAGGGAATTGGCGCATATTTAATAGAGTTATTTTGGTTGATATCTCTTTAATTAAAGAAAGAAGCCTTGGGGTTATGGTGTACCGCGGATGGAACGGCTTGGCGTTACCCGCTTGGGAGGGGATTGGCATGGACATATTATAGACGATTGTTAGACGATTGTCAATCCAGGGTTAATGCGGCAGACAGGGGTTACTTTATTCCGTATTCGTCGAAGAGGTGGACAAGGTGGCGGCACTTGGGGCAGGTTAATTTGAATAGGTCTGCCCGGGATGTGCCCTCAATATCGGGGTTGGGCGTGTTTTTCTGGCTGACTTCGAGGGTTTGCTGGAGAGTTGAGAAAAGGACGTAGTTTCCGTATGCCATGGGGCCTATTTTCTTGGCGGCCCAGAGCAATTGGTCAACCGGGGCGATGATTTCCCCGCATTTTTCACAGACAAGGAGCTCTTTTTCCACGCCGTCGTGAAGGGATTTCCTGTCTGTGGTGGCAAGGTCAAACTCCGTGTTGGAAAGCTTCACGCCTTCCTGTGTGGTGCACAGGCGCTCGCACTGCGCGCAGAAAATACAAAGGTCGTAATGCCAGATGACCTTGCGGACAGGCGGTTCGTTGATTATTTCAATGGCGTTTGCCGGGCAGACCTCAGCACAGGCGCCGCAGCCGATACAACCCTTTTCGCTTGGAACAGGCCTTCCCCTGAAACGGATTTCGGGAGTATGGGGCTCATAAGGGAAGCGCGTGGTATAGGGCCCCTTCACAATGGCTTTTATGGCTTCCTTGAGTTCTCTCAGTTTAGGGTACTTCATTATTTATCCTTCTCGTAATGGTCGCAGACGGTTTTTTCCCACGGTTTCACGCCCGCCAGGTGCGCGGCGCGCGAGATGGCGTGAGCTGATACCGGCGCTGTAAGCAGTAAAAACAGCGCGCAAACAAGCGCCTTGATGCCTATGTCGCTGAACCCGTGCTTAACGAACACGCCCAGCATTATGCCGCAGGTGCCGAACGTCACGCACTTAATGGACGCGTGCAGGCGGTTGTAGAGGTCCGGCAGGCGGATAAGCCCCAGGCAGCCGATAAAATCAAACAATATTCCTATGCCCATCAATGTATAAGCGATAATTTCAGTCATCGAAGTCCTTCCCCTCTAAAAACTTTGCCAGGGCTATGGTCGCGATGAACGATTGGAGCGCCCAGGCAATTGCTATTTCAATGTAAAAAACGCGGTTTGAAAATATGGATAAAATGCCGCAGAAACCTATGATAAGGATGCCGATGATGTCCAGCGCCACGATCCTGTCGGCCGGGGTGGGACCCTTGTAAATGCGCCACAGGCACATGAAACACGACGGTATAAGCAGGTTTATCGCCCGCATCATCGGGGACAGTTCCATCCGGAAGTTCAGGTAAACAACGGCCACTACGATAACCAGACCCAGGAACCACCTTAGAAATCTCATAAGCTATTCCCTATTCGAATATTTTCGCAAGTATATTTTCGTATTTTGCCACTATGATCTCAGTCGCCTTGTCAGTATCTTCGGTAACCACGTTCATCCAGTGCACGTAAAGGTACCCGTTTTCCTGGTCCACGTCCATGGTGAAAGTGCCCGGAGTAAGCGTGATGGTGTTGGCCAGGTAGGTCAGGCCCGCATCGCTTTTTAATTTTGTTTTAACCTTGACGATCCCGGGCCTTATGGGCAGGCCGGGATGCAGGATCCTATAAGCACCGTCGATGTTACCCTTGATATTTTCTTTCAGGAAAACCACCAGGTAATACAGTGCCCACAGGTACCTGGACGGCTGTTTGAACTTGTGAGGGTTGCGGGTGAACAATTCCCCCACCGCCCAGGCGATGAACAGGCTCACCAGCAGGCCCACCAGCAGGAACTGCCAGTTGAATGTCCAGGAGAGCGCTATCCACCAGAAAAAAGCCAGTAAAAATGAAAGTATATTGCTTGTCATATTCTTAGTACCGCGTTGCAATACTGCATACCGCCGGCAAGCACGTTGACTGCCGGTGTTATGAAAACCGCCCTCACCCCGGGAAGAAGCAGGGCCCCGAGGCCTATGCAGAGTATGGCCAATAATATCATTGAAAAACACATCATCCAGGGAGCTTCCTTTATATTATTCCAGACCGGTTTAAGCTCCCCGAAGAAAACGTTCTTCTGCAGTTTCAGGTAATAAGCCAGCGTTACGATGCTTATTCCCACTGCGACCGACGCGCCCAGGAATTCCCTTGCCTGAACCGCCGCGATAATAATCACAAGTTTGCTCCAGAACCCGCCGAAGGGAGGGACGCCGGAAACGGACATAGATCCCACCATCGAAGTGAACGCTGTAACAGGCATTTTTTCGCGCAGGCCGCCGAGCTTGCCCATCTCGCGCTCGCCTGTAACGTGGAGCACCGCGCCGGAAGTTAAAAACAGCAGGGATTTTGCCGCCGCGTGGTTGACCAGGTGGAAAAACCCCGCGAACATGCCAAGCGGAGTCCCCAGCCCGAACGAGAAAATAATGTAGCCCACCTGGCTGATGGTTGAATACGCGAGCAGGCGCTTCATGTCTTTCTGGTAAATCGCCAGGATTCCCCCGGTGATAATTGAAAGCAGGCCGAGAAAGATGAACAGTTTGCTGATGTATAAATTGAAACCGAACACGTTGAACATTATCCTCAACAGCGTGTAAATGCCCAGGGATTTAATGAGAACGCCGGAAAGCAGGGCTGAAACCGGGGAAGGCGCCGAGGAGTGCGCATCAGGCAGCCAGGAGTGGAACGGTACGATCGCGGATTTGAGCCCGAACCCGGTAAAAAAGAGCACGGTGACAAATCCAACCAGCTTGAGATTCGGCCTCTCGTGCAATATCCTGCCTATTTCAGCCATATTGAGCGTGGAAGTGTAGGCGTAGAGCAGGCCGATGCCGAACAGGACGAAAAGCAGGCCGACGCTGTTGAGCACGGCGTACTTGAAGGATGATTCAAGCGCCTCCGGCTCGACCTTGTAGCAGACAAGCGCGTAGGACGCAAGACCCCCGACCTCAATCCATATGAACAGGTTGAAAATGTCGCCGGTAAGCACCACTGCGTTCATGCTGGCCTGCATCACCAGGAACAACGCGAAATATATCCACTTTGAAGTGTACTTTTCAATGTAGGGTATGGAGAAAACCGCCGCGGCGAACACTATGATGTTTATCACCGGCAGGAAAAACAGGCTGAGCCCGTCGCCCACCAGGGTTATGCCGAGGGGCTGGACCCACCCGCCGATCTGGTAGGTAAGCGTTTCCTTTGTCCCCACCAGCGACAGAGCCAGCACGCTCAAGAACGCGGGGACAATCCACCCCATGAAATAACTGATATTCTTGGAATATTTCCCGACAAGGAATATCACAAAAGCGCCGAAAAGAGGAATGATGATGAAAAGCGTAAGCAACGGTTTATCCTTTGAGCTTATTTACATCCCTGATGTCGAATGTGCCGTATTTTTCGTATATAAGTATCGCTATAATAACCAGTATGAACGTCACGGCCAGCCCGATGACCACGTTAGCCACGACCATCGCCTGCGCGACGGGGTCCACCATCACCTCGGGGTGCGGCTCGGTAAGCGACGAAAAAATGGGCACGGTGGCGCCCTTCTTGTATCCCAGCAGGATGAAGAACAGGTTCATGGCGTATTCCATTATCGCCAGCCCGATTATGATCTTGATCAGGTTTCTTTTTATGAGTATCGCGTAAAGCCCCAGGCAGAAAAGCACCATGCACAGAAAATATTCAACCATTATTTATCTCCGTTTCCCTATCTTGTAAACGACCAGAGCGATGAATATCGCGTAAAACCCGGAAGCGACCGCCAGGCAGATAGCCACGTTCATCAGCGGCATAATGCCGGAACTGAAAAGAGAGAACGGCTCGCCTATATAGTCAACACCGGGCTTGCGGAAAAAGTTGTAAAGGAACGCGCCTTTCGTAAAACCTATGATGCCGATTAGCAGGAAAGATATGGCTCCCAGCCCGACGCAAAGTTTTATAATCCTCTCGGTAACCCTCTTTAGCGCTACTTCCTTGCCGAAGGCAAGCATGACGTGGATGAACGACAGCGCCACGATTATGCCGCCGACAAAACCGCCGCCGTGCGTCAGGTGGCCGTTGAATATGAAATACATGCCGAACATCAGGATAAGCACATCGGTATACCTGGTGACGGTTTTCACTATCACTGTCATGCCGTGTTCGGGTTTTTTGATCATTGGTTATTTTTGCTCCCTTTCGGCGCGGTTTGCCGTGCTGGCGTGTATCTTTTTCCTGCCGATGAGAACCAGCCCTATGGCCGCGGAGAATGCTATCACGACCTGCCCCAGCATGTCAAGCGAGCGGTAGTCCAGTATAATTGCGGAAACCATGTTTGGCACGCCGGTCTGCCGGAACCCGTTGCGCAGGTAGAACAGGCTTGTTTTCATCAGGGGGCTGCCGAACCGCGGTATCTCGAAAATAGCTGCCATGCTGAACACGAGGAAAAAACCCATCAATATGACGCTGATCGATGTTGCTATGAACCTTCTTTCGCGGATGTTAACAGTATCCTTCATGCCGAAAGCGCGTATCATTATGACCAGCGACATGATCTCCACCACCAGCTGTAAGATGGCAAGGTCCGGGGCCTGGAGCAGAAGGAAAATCAATGAAATCCCAAGCCCTACAACACCCAGGGCGACAATCGCGCAAATCAGGTCAGTCGATCCTATCGCGATGGCTGCTCCTATTATCATCATTACAAGCAGAATCCTTACCTGTATCATTTTATTTCCTTTATAACCCCACGAAAATAAACAATAAAACCACGACACCCATGATCAGCCAGGCAACGTAGATATGCAGGTTCCCGGTATGCGCCGCCGAGAACACCCTGGCGAAAAGGAAAACTATGTTCTTTATCCAGTCATAGATATCAAATATTTTTCTTTCGGCGTAAGAGTACATTTTCCTGAAGAAGGGCATGTCGCTG
>MGVM01000030.1:16361-20425 GCA_001800495.1 Elusimicrobia bacterium RIFOXYB2_FULL_48_7 | reverse complement strand
TATGGCGATTAAAGTGCCTGTTTTTTCCATGGCTTAATTCTATTAAAGAAATACTATATTTGCAATGGACTGGTAAATTGCTATTATTTCGTTTAAGGCTATGCCGACCGCGGCACCCCCGAAACGCACCTTCGGTGAAATGAAGTTTCGGGATTTCGCACCATGCTCAATCAAGAGGTAATTCGTGTCCTGTATCAAAGATTCCTACATGGAATATTCCATAATGACCACCAATCGCTGCAACCTGCGGTGTTCCTACTGCATAAACAGCGCCAAACGCGGAAAAGCGCCCTCTTTGAAAGCCAGCGCGCCCAAAATTATCAAACATATCACCGAAGATTCGCAAAAAAACCATTATGACCCGGTTATAATAACTTTTTATGGGGGCGAGCCCCTGCTTGAAACGGAATTCTTGCGGGAAATAATGGATGGAACCCGGAAAATAAACCCCGGGTTCCACCTTTTTACAAACGGGACGCTTCTTTCAGAAAATAACCTGCCGCTTTTGAATAAAATGAACATGATTTCCATTTCAATGGACGCCGACTCAGAAATATATGATTCTACCCGAGGGAAAGGCACCCACAAAAAAGTAATGGATAATTACCTGAAAATAAGGAAAAAACTGAAAGCTTCAACCCTCGCGTTCGTAACGCTCACGCTGAAATCAAGTTTATACCGTTCAATAGCGGGTTTAACAGACCATTTTGACAACGTTTTCTGGTTTTTGGAAAATTCAGGCACAGAAATAGGCATTGAGGGGTTCTTAAAACAATATGATTCTGATTTAGACAGAGTTTTAAGCCGCTGGATGGCTAATTTAAGGAAGGGTAAAGTGCTGAACCTGGTTCCATTCCAGGGATTGTACGACGTAATAATGGAAAAACACGTTTACAGCGGGCTTCCCTGCGGGATAGGCGAAAATTACCAGGCGCTCGCGATAGACGGCTCTATTTACACCTGCGAAGACAGCTATCACAACAAAATCGGCGACATGGACACCGGTGCGGACATGGAAAAAGCGCATCAGCACGGCAAATTCGTGATTTGCGGTTCCTGCGCGGTGAAAAGGATCTGCGCTGGCAGGTGCGTGGTGCCGCATTTGAATTTCAGCCCCGCGAAAGTGGAATTTTACTGCAAGTGCTCAAAAATGCTGATAGAAAAATTCATGTCAGCGCTTCCGGAAATCAAAAAAATCGTTTCAACCGGCAAAATCTCCGAAAACCAGCTGATGAACCGCATCACCCGCTTCACGGATGTAATTCCATGATTTGCCGCAAAAACCGCGGTAAGGTAAAATCAGGACTTCGCACCTTGCTCAGCCCTGAAATTATTGGCTGATCTACTTGTTATCAGGATAAAAAAAAGATACAATTTAAGCGTCCATGATAAAAATCACCATACTAACCATCCTAGCCATCATCGCAGCAATCCGTATTTTCAGCACCCCCCGTAAAAAGGAAGGCGGAAAATGGGAAGCCATCCGCTTCATAACCAGAAAACGCAAAAAGTAACCCACACTGGAATAATTTAATAAACCACCGGATAAACTTATACGATTTTCAATTACAGGTAAGCCAAATAGTGCCCTCCTGCTTCATTTGACATCCTGTAAAATATACCGTATAATTTACAAGTAGTTGTAAATTATACATTGGTATAAACACAATGAAAAAGATGTTTCCCAGATGGGTGCAGGGCAGGGTCTCGGGCCCGGCCTCCAGGAAGAAAATCAAGCTGTTGTTCGGCGCCAGACAGACCGGCAAATCCACCCTGTTGAAGGAACTATCAGGCCCGGAGTCAATTCTCATCAATTTACAGGACCGCGCCGAAAGATCCCGGTTTGAACGCAATCCTGAAGAACTCGCCGGAATGCTTAAGGCCGTAGGCAGGCCCCGGACGGTACTGATAGACGAAATTCAAAAAGTCCCGCAGCTGCTTGACGACGTTCAGGCGCTTTACGACGAAAACCCTTCCAGGTATAACTTCATTATCACGGGCAGTTCCTCCAGGAAACTTAAAGGATTTTCCATCAACCTCATTCCAGGGCGTGTTCACCAGTACCACGCTTTTCCGGTAATCTCCTGCGAACGGAAAAAATACAAGGATTCGGCAGTACTCCGGATGCCCCTGGAAAATAAATGGGCTCCGGGTTTCCCGGCTTCCGGCATAGAAGATATGCTTTTGTACGGGAACCTTCCTGGTATAACCCAGGAAAAACCCGAATCAGCCAGGGCAACACTGGAGGCCTACGCTGAATTATATATTGAGGAAGAGATAAGGAAAGAATCCCTGGTGCGCAATGTCGGGCAATTTTCAAGGTTTCTGGAATTAGCCGCGTTGGAATCCGGCACGATAATGAACCTGACGGGGTTATCACAGCAATCAGGCATAGCCGTTTCCACCTTGAGCGTGTTTTACCAGGTCCTGGTTGATACATTTGTGGGTTACTGGCTTAGGCCTTTTGCTTCAAGAAACCGCAAACGCCTGCTTACCACCCCGAAATTTTACTTTTTTGACACCGGTGTCCGCAATGCTCTTGCCCGGCTTGCTTTTGACAAAAACATCCTTAAATTGCAGGCGGGAACCCTATTCGAACAATGGGTAACAACGGAACTCCTGCACAGGTGCAGTTATCTGGGAAGGGAATATAAGCTTTCTTTCTGGAAAACGGTGACGGGCGTGGAAGTGGATTTAATACTTGAAAAACCGGGGGAAACCATACCGATTGAAGTAAAATGGACTGATTCTCCTTCATATAATGACGCTAAATCCCTGGAAATTTTCCTTGACGCCAATCCGAAAATAAGCAGCCGCGGGTTCGTTGTTTGCAGGACTCCGCACAGAATACAACTGACCAAACGCGTTACCGCGATACCTTATGCTGAACTATAAGCGATCCCGGGGAAGCATTCCCCGTATCTTTTTTATTTTGTGTATGATCTGTGTTTCTACAGGGATACTGCATGCGGCGTCTCCGGGGTTTTCGCTTGACGCGGGCATTCGCATTTCAAGCGCGGCCGGGTGCTTCGTAATGCCCGTCAGCAGCGACACGCCGAATTCTTACCGCATTTTTTATTCCACCGGTTCAGGTATTTTCACTTCAACCTCCTGCGATTCCGGGCTTACCTGGGCCCGGGAAAGCGGCTATAGAATCCGGCCGTCAACTTTTGACAATTACGACAGTTCTGGCGCGATAAACCCCTGCATCATAATGCCCTCGGCAACCTACTACAGGATGATCTATGAGGGAATCGGTTCTACCTCCACTCCCGGGCATTATTTCCTGTCAGCGGTTTCCACGGATACAATGAACTGGAGAAAGGAAACTGACTCAACCGGTAAAAGTATAATCCGCTTCAAGCATCTTTCCGGATCTGCCACGGTTTACATATCCTATCCCAACATTATCCAGGTAAGCACCGGAAGCTGGCGTATGTATTACACCGTCAGCGCGGCGAGCTCGGCGGCCAGCGGGGCCAGCGACTCCATTGCCAGCGCCAATTCCGGCAACGGCGGCTCCACGTGGCTGGTTGAACCCGGCCTGCGCGTTGCTGCGCGCGCCGCGAAACCCGAGTGCGTGCAGCTGAACCGCGGCTATTACCGGCTTTACTGGGCTGGCAGCTATAGCTCTCTTTCCGAACCAAAAGATGACGCTATTTACAGCGCCCTTTCCACGGACGGCCTTACTTTTACCGCTGAAACAGGCGCGCGTCTTAATGCTTCCGGCCAGGTTTTTGTTTCCTGCCCGCAGGCGGTGCGCCTGGCAAACGGCTACCAGTGGCGGATGTTTTTAAGCATGGGCCTGAGCACCGGCTCCGTCTATTCGGCTTCGCTTTACAGCGTTGTCACCGACAGCCCCGTTATAAACGAAATCTATCCCGTTTCAGGTTACGACAACCAGGCGGCTACTATCACAATCTCAGGGGAAATCATCAGTTCTTCCGCCACCATAACCTTTTACAACGCTTCCACCGCGTTCGCGGCCGCTATATCCAGCCAGGCAAGCGACATGCTCGTATATGTTACTGCCGATTTCAGGAACAAGCCCACGGGTTTTTGGA
>MGVM01000030.1:13550-16350 GCA_001800495.1 Elusimicrobia bacterium RIFOXYB2_FULL_48_7 | reverse complement strand
AGGCCGGGCACCGCCAGCGTGCAGAACAACCTCCTGCGCGGGTGGGAAACCAAGAAAATGAAGATCAATTACGAGATATTCGGCCCCGGGAACGTGAAGGCAAAAATTTTCACGCTTGATGGCATACTTGTGAAATCCCTCTATGAAGCCGAAACCGCCAAGGGCGCCTACTCGCTTGAGTGGGACGCAACAAATACTGCAGGTGAAAAAGTTGCCAGCGGGGTTTACGTACTTTTTCTCCAGGGGCCTGAACTTAATCTCACTAAAAAGATCGTAGTGGTAAGATAATGAAAATAAAAACAATCATCATACCGGTTTTGGCGTTTGCGGCTCTGGCTTTTTGCTTTAACCGCGCAGACGCGGCCGGGGCGACCTCCGGCATTCTTTTAAGGCAGGATGTTTTCGCACAGTCAACAGCCCTCGGCGAGGCCTTCACCGCTTATCCCGGCGCGGTGGCGTGCGTTTACTACAACCCTGCCGGGCTTTACGCCGTCGGAATGAGGGAGGCGGTGCTTTCATATTCCACCAAGCTGTTTGATACCCAGCTCGGGTTTGCCGGTTACGCGATGGCGTTTAAAAACAGCGCGCTAGTCATAGGTTATTCGTACCTGGACACCGGCAAGGAGCAGTTTGATTTTGATTACACCGCCAGTATCACCCGCACCGCGCTCAATGAAACGCTGATAAGCGTGTCCTACGGCGGAAAAGTCGCAGAAGGGTTCGCCTGCGGGGCTACCGTGAAACAGTTTGCTTCAACCCTCGCCGGGGAATACGCGGCAAACACTGTCACGGCCGATGCCGGCATTATGGTCTTCTCAAAAGAACCCGGGCTTGTTTTCGGAGCCGGGGTAAGGAACGTTTCCGGCAGTTTGACTTATTCAAGGCAAAGCGAGAAACTTCCCCAGCAGACGAGGGTGGGGCTTTCCTACTTATTCAAGTTTGACAACGACCCTGACCTTGTAAGGATACGGAATTTTGAAAAATCCGGCAGGTTCCTCGTGGACAGCGTGCAGGACGCGGAACTTGGCAGCGTCAACTCAATAGGGTTTGAATCTATTTTCGGTTATGGCAGTTTCCGCGCAGGCTACAAGACGGGGACTTCGGCTGGCGCCTCAGGATTGTACGCCGGGCTTGGGTTTGTTTCTGATAGAGGCGTTAACCTGGACTACGCTTTCAGCCGCGGCGGCGAGCTTGGCTCGGCCCACACGCTGACTTTAAGGATAAAGTGGTGAATTTAATATACTCTTATCGGCAGGATGATGAAGGGTATGCCTTTGTGGTAAAGGGTTCTCTGGATGGCGAAGACGGTGTAGTTATGAAGCAGTTTTGAAAAGAAGGTTTCCTTGGGGAAAACCAGCTGGCCGCCGAAGAAAACACTGCTGGGGAACCTTTCAAGTATTTTTGATGCAATGGCATTGCTTTCTTCCACGACGTCAGTTCCTATCTCGGTTATGGACTCCGCATAGTAACCGTTTCTCCTGACAAAATTAACGTATTTCTCTATTTCTTCCTTGATATCCGACTTGAATTTATCAAGCTGTTCCCTGTCCTTGAAATTCCCCGCGTCGATAGTGCCTATGTGCACGAATACATAATTCTTGTATATGGCGCCAAAGAGCCGGAAGATGTTGAATAAAGTGTGAAGGCCCAGCCCGTTGAAACCGTTCACGAACATTACGGCTGTTTTGTCGTTGGAGTTGCACTCGATTTTTTTCTCTTCCTTTTTCGACGTGATGGCGGTATTGGCGACCTGTACGAGGTCGTTGAGCCTTTTCAGGAGTTTCAGGGTTACCATATAATGCCTTCTTATCGCAAATGCCAGCAGAACCAGGGCCAGGGTGATAAACAGGGTTATCCAGCCGCCTTCTCCGAATTTTATAACGATCATTGATATAAGGATAAAAACCGTCAGGAACAGCCCCGTGCCGTTTATTGTTATTTTCTTTATCCAGTTTTTCTCCTGGGCGCGCACCTGCCACCAATGGCGCACCATTCCCAGCTGCGTCAGCAGGAAAGTTATGAACACGTTGATGGAATAAAGGACTATCAGGAAAGTGATGGAGCCATGGGAAATGAGCAGCATCACAAGCGCCGCGCCGCCCATCAGGAGAATGCCGTTCTGGGTAACAAACCGGTCGCTGAGCATGCTGAATCTTGTCGGGAACCACCTGTCCAGGGCCATGTTGGACAGCACCCTGGGGCCCCCTATGAAACCCGTCTGGGCGGCAATGAAAAGCAGGGCTGTTTCTGAAATTATAATGGTGAATAAAAATGTTTTCCCCAGGCCCGGGCTCCACCCGGCGGTGACTTTTTCAAACAGCACCGCGTTGAGGGTTTTTCCCGCGGCAGGCACAGCCTGGTACAAAACATATGCCGTCATGAGCCCCAGGACGGTAAGCGAGAGAGAAACCATCATGTAAGTCATGGTGCGTTTCGCTGTCTTGACTTTCGGCTCGCGCAGGACTGCCATTCCATTGCTTACCGCTTCGATACCCGTATAGGTTCCAGCGCCCATGCTGTAGGCGCGCAGAAGCAGCAAGAAAGTCCCCAGGTATCCCAGGGTGGACGTGGTGCTTTTAAAATCCACTACCGTGGTATTTACGGTAGCGCCCAGGTCGAATGAATGCATTACAACCGCGTAAACTATTACAAACAAATGGGTTATAATAAAAACCAGGAATATGGGCGTTAAAAATAGAACCGATTCCTTTACTCCCCGTAAATTCAGCACTATCATGAACACGATCATCAGTATGGCAAAATAAAACCTGTAGTGGTACCATTCGGGAGGAAGGAAACT